>CANHUF010000006.1 GCA_947463715.1 Sphingobacteriales bacterium | reverse complement strand
CTCTCAAATTCTTCGGGGAGCAACCTGAGTTGCTTGGCTGTTTCTACTGTTGTTTCCATGATATTAATAAGAAATGCGAAGTTACTTAAAAGGCATAAAGACGCAAAAGCAATTGGCGTTTAATCCCACACCTGTGTTTATCAATGGGCATACTTCCAATTAAATATAATGAAGCCTGAACGACGCAGGCCTAAACAAGCCGTTTGTGATGTGTTTTTTTTGAAAACAATTGCTGAAACAACTGAATTTGCGGACTTTTGCAGTTCAACCAGAAACATATGCAATCTTTAAGGTTTAAAGCCATTGATAACCTCACTGCAGTTAATGATGAGGTGAAAGTAAATAGTCCCGCTAAAATCACAGCCATTTTTGGCGAACATGTTTTTACGCTGAAAACGGCAAGGGAATACCTGAGCGATGATGCGTTTAAGAGTCTGAATAATTCAATTAAATCCGGACAAAAAATCGACAGAAACATAGCCAATCACATTGCTGCAGGCATGCGTCACTGGGCTCAGAGCAAGGGTGTTACGCATTATACGCACTGGTTCCAGCCCCTCACGGGTTCATCCGCAGAAAAGCATGATTCATTTTTCACTTTAAAACCAGACGGATCCGCTATTGAAGAGTTTGACGGCAATGCATTAACACAGCAGGAGCCGGATGCCTCATCATTTCCAAGCGGCGGCATCAGGGCTACTTTTGAAGCAAGGGGTTATACTGCCTGGGATCCCACTTCGCCAGCATTCATCATGAATATTGGCCATGGCATGACCCTTTGCATTCCTACCATTTTTGTTTCCTATACGGGAGAATGCCTTGACTACAAGGCTCCACTTATTAAATCGATTGAAGCACTGAACAAAGCAGCTGTTGATGTCTGTCATTATTTCGACAAGAATGTGGGCAAAGTAACTGCAACTCTGGGATGGGAACAGGAATACTTTCTGATTGACGAGGGACTGGCCAATGCAAGACCAGACCTGCTGATGACCGGCAGAACGGTATTCGGACATGCCCCGGCAAAGGGACAGCAGCTTGAAGATCATTATTTTGGATCTATCCCAGAGCGGGTGTACGACTTCATGCGCGACTTTGAATATGAATCTTACCGGCTGGGCATCCCGCTCCGGACCAGACACAATGAAGTTGCTCCCGCTCAATTTGAGTGTGCGCCAATATTCGAAGAACTCAACCTGGCAGTTGACCATAACACACTCTTAATGGATGTTATGGCGAGGGTAGCCAAGAGACACAAACTGCGTGTTCTGTTGCATGAAAAACCTTTTGCAGGCATCAACGGCAGTGGCAAGCACAACAACTGGAGCATGGCTACGGATACCGGCGTCAATCTGCTCGCACCAGGAAAAACACCCAAAACCAATTTCATGTTCCTGGCATTCTTTGTCAACACCATAAAGGCTGTTCATGACCATGCAGATCTTCTCAGGGCCGCAATAGCGTCTGCCGGCAACGACCATAGGCTGGGTGCCAATGAGGCACCACCTGCCATCATTTCTGCTTACATTGGGCGCTACCTGACCAAGGTACTGGATGAAGTGGAAAGCAGGGTAAGCGAAAAATTTGATGAGCAGGATGAAGTGATGCTGAAACTGGATATCCATAAAAATATTCCGGAACTTTTGCTTGATAACACAGACAGAAACCGCACCTCTCCATTTGCATTCACCGGTAATAAATTTGAATTCAGGGCAGTCGGTTCTTCTGCAAATTGTGGCTATAACATGACTGTGCTCAACACAATCATGGCTGAAACCTTGACGAGATTCAAAACAGAAGTTGATGCACATATTGAAAAGGGTGAGAAAAAAGAAGTGGCCATCATGCATGTGCTCAAATCCTATATAAAAACTGCCAAAAATGTACTCTTCGAAGGTGATGGCTACAGCCAGGAATGGCAGGAGGAAGCAGCCCGACGTGGCCTTCCCAATTTCAAGACCACTCCTTTGGCCCTGGATGCACTGGTGACAGACAAAGCGAAACAACTCTTCAAGAAGCATAAGGTCCTCTCTCATACTGAACTTGAGGCAAGACATGAAATTGAACTTGAAAAATACATCAAACATGTTCAGATAGAAGGCAGGGTGATGGGTGACCTTGCAGGCAATCACATCCTACCTGCAGCTATCAGGTACCAGAACATACTAATTACAAATATAAGCGGACTCAAAAACATAGGTTTACCTGAATCGGCTTATGCGGCCCAAATTAAGATACTGGCAGAAATTTCTGAACACATCAATAAAGTACTGATACTGGCAGAAGAAATGACTGAAGCGAGAAAATCAGCCAATGCGCTTACTTCTTCAAGAGAAAAAGCCATTGCCTATTGCGATAATGTCAAACCTTATTTTGAAGATATCCGTTACTCCGTGGATAAGCTTGAATTGCTGGTTGATGATTCTGAATGGGAACTGCCGAAATACAGGGAAATGCTTTTCCTTAGATAAAAAATCTCAGGTAAACAACTCCTCAAACAAATAGAAAAGCCCTCGTTTTAAACGGGGGCTTTCCATTCTAATAACATATAACAGTTACTGCATTTTGAATGTATCGAGGAACTTGGTGGTGAAGTTTCCTTTTATAAAGTCTTCATTCCGCATCAGTTGCTGATGGAACGGAATTGTTGTTTTGACCCCTTCAATAACATACTCACTCAATGCCCTGCTCATCGTATCGATAGCTTCTTTTCTTGTTCTTGCTACAGCAATTATCTTGGCAATCATGGAATCATAGAAAGGAGGGATAACATAACCAGCATAAACATGCGAGTCTATCCGGATACCATGTCCACCCGGCTGATGCAGTACGGTAATCTTACCCGGACTCGGACGGAAATCCATATAAGGGTCTTCTGCATTGATCCGACACTCAATGGCATGCATTTCAGGTATATAATGCCTGCCTGATATGGGTTCTCCGGCAGCAATTTTAATTTGTTCCTTGATCAGATCAAAATTGGTAACCTCTTCAGTTACACAGTGTTCAACCTGAATCCTGGTATTCATTTCCATGAAATAGAAATCCCTGTGCTTATCAACCAGGAACTCGATGGTTCCAACACTTTCGTAGCCTATGGCTTCCGCAGCCTTAACGGCCGCAGCACCCATCCGTTCGCGCAGTTCGTCTGTCATGAATGGTGACGGCGATTCTTCCACCAATTTTTGGTGACGACGCTGGATTGAGCAGTCACGCTCACTCATGTGGCAAACTTTACCGTACCTGTCTCCTGCCACCTGAATTTCAATATGCCTGGGCTCCTCGACAAATTTTTCCATGTAAACCCCATCATTCTTGAAAGAAGCTGCAGCTTCAGTTCTGGCAGAATTGTACGCTTTTTCTATTTCACTTTCTTCCCATACCACACGCATCCCTTTACCACCACCACCTGCAGTAGCTTTCAAAATGACAGGATAGCCAATTTCTTTTGCAATGCCCTTAGCTTCATCAACACTTTCCAGCAACCCGCCACTTCCAGGAACAACAGGCACACCAGCTTTTATCATGGTCTCCTTGGCAGTAATTTTATCCCCCATCGACCTGATCTGATCAGGTGTTGGTCCAATGAATTTAATCCCATGCTCCCCACAGATTTCTGCAAATCGGGCATTTTCTGCCAAAAAGCCATAACCCGGATGAACAGCATCTGCGTTCGTTATCTCCATGGCAGCCATGAGGTGGGGAATATTCAGGTATGAGTCCGCACTGGCAGGCCGGCCAATACAAACTGCCTCATCTGCAAATTTTACGTGAAGACTGTCTTTGTCTGCTGTAGAGTATACCGCAACGGTCTTTATGCCCATTTCCCTGCAAGTCCTGATCACACGAAGTGCAATCTCTCCCCTGTTTGCAATCAATATTTTGTTGAATCCCTTCTTCAAATCTGTTGTCATGCCATTTGTTTGAATGAATTAATATGTTCAGCTGTCTGTCTTATCAGGCAGGCTCAACGAGGAACAAAGGCTGATCATACTCAACCGGAGTAGAATCCTCCACAAGTATTTTCACAATTTTACCAGATACTTCACTCTCAATTTCATTGAAAAGTTTCATTGCTTCAATGATGCAAACAGCTTTACCTGGTTTAACTTCATCACCCTCTTCAACAAAATCAGGCTTTCCCGGTCCGGGCTTTCTGTAAAAAGTACCAATCATCGGGCTCTTTATGGTTATCAGATTGTCCGCTGCCTTTGGAGCCGGAGCAGCTGAGGCAACAGGAGCCGACGCAACAGGAGCAGGAGCCGGTGCCGCAACAGGCTGAAACTGAACTGCCGGTTGAGCTGTAACATATTTGTCTTCTTTCTGCCTGATGGTAATCTTAAATTCTTTTTCTTCGATGGTCAGCTCGCTGATGCTTGACTTATTGACCATTTTAACGAGGTCCTGAATTTGTTTGAGATCCATAAAGAATAATTTTAATATTTTATTCGGGCCGTAAAGGTGTATCAAAAATGATTTACAGCCAAATTAAATTCACGTTGTTTTTGAATAAAAAAACCCGATTTTTTTAAAAAATCGGGCCAAATTAGCTTAAAAAGCGGTTATTTTATTGAATTTTACTCTTTTACACGCTCAACGTATTCACCGGTTTTGGTGTTTATTCTGATTACATCACCCTCATTAACAAAAAGAGGTACGTTGACTGTTGCACCTGTTTCAATTTTAGCAGGCTTCAGCGTTCTTGTGGCCGTATCTCCTTTTAATCCAGGCTCTGAATAAGTTACTTTAAACACTACTTTATCGGGAAGTTCAACAGACATTGGTGATTCAGTCTCTGTGTTTATAAGCACAGAAACTTCCTGGTCTTCTTTCAGGAACTGAGGAGCATCTACAAGTGTTTCCGCAACAGCAATCTGCTCATAAGTTTCATTGTCCATAAAGTTATAGCCGGTATCATCCTTGTAAAGAAACTGATAACTTTTCCGCTCCACCCTAACCGGATAGATGGTATCACCACTGTTCCAGGTTTTTTCTATGGATCTGCTGTTATCAACACCTTTGAGTTTAGCCCAGACTTTGGCTGCGGCGCGGGCGGTTTTGTTTTCACCGAACTCTACGATGGTGTACAAACTGCCATCCAGCTTGATAATCATTCCCCTTGAGATATCTGACGTATTTGCCATAACTATGATTTGAGTGGGCAAAGGTAAGCCAATTTGGCAAATAACATCATACCTTTGCGGCGCAAACAATCTATTATACTTATAAACCATTTCAAATGAAAGTAACTGTAATTGGAGCCGGAGCCGTTGGAGCTACATGTGCCGATAACATTGCCCGTGCAGGCGTATGTACGGAGCTGGTTTTGCTCGACATTAAAGAAGGACTTGCTGAAGGCAAGGCACAGGACATGCAACAGACTGCTGCCCTGCTGGGATTTGATACCGTAATCACAGGATCTACCAATGACTATTCAAAAACAGCTGGTAGTGAAGTTGTTGTAATCACTTCAGGAATCCCGAGAAAGCCCGGCATGACCAGGGAAGACCTTATTGGAACGAACGCCGGAATAGTAAAAGGTGTTTGTGAAAATGTTTTAAAATATTCACCAGACACCATCATCATTGTCATCAGCAATCCGATGGATACCATGACATACCTGGCATTGAAATCAACCGGGTTGCCCAAAAACAGGATTATTGGCATGGGTGGCACATTGGACAGCAGCCGATTCAAATACCAGCTCAGCCAGCACCTGGGCTGCAGTGCCGGCGACCTGAATGCCATCGTGGTAGGCGGACACGGAGATACTACCATGATTCCCCTGATCAGCAAGGCTACGTGGAACAGCATCCCGGTTACACAGTTCCTCACGGAAGAGCAGCAACAAAAGATTGTAGCCGATACCATGGTTGGTGGCGCCACACTCACTAAACTCATTGGAACTTCTGCCTGGTACGCCCCTGGAGCGGCAGGAGCGGCACTGGTTAAAAGCATCCTGAGGGATGAGAAAAAATTATTTACCTGTTGTGTTGCGCTTGAGGGAGAATACGGACAATCTGATATCTGCTTAGGCGTACCTGTAACCATTGGAAAGCAAGGCTGGGAAAAAATATTACCACTCGAACTGACTCCATCAGAGCAGGAAGCATTTGAAAAAAGTGCGGCTGCTGTAAGGTCGATGAACGAGGTATTGGGATAAATAATAGGGATTAGGGATAAGGGAGTACTAGCAATTATTATTCCATAACAAAGTTCACAAAAACAGCAAAGGTGTTCTATAATAGAACACCTTTGCTGTTTTTATGAATTAGTGGTAACATGAGTGACATAAATGATTGCTAACTTAAAATTTGAAAGTTGGAATTCTATTTCAGATAAAATCTGTATACATATAAACTGACCTAAAAAAGAATTCCAACTTTGCTTTTTTGTTATATGGCATCAAAAAACAAAATTTCTATTGTTTAAGCAAAACCCTATCAATTACATGAATCACACCATTTGATCCCATGATGTTAGTTCCAATAATATTTGAAGAAGAAGAATTCCCAGAACCTTTTACAGTTGCACCATTTACCAATGATATTGTCAAGTTTCCCCCTGCAAGTGTAGTTGGCTGTGCACCCTCAGTTAAGTCAGAAGAAAATACCCTTCCAGTCAAAACATGGTAAGTCAATATAGAAGCTAGTACATTAGGATCCGCTGCATTAATATCATTTACTGTAGCAAATCCTGCATCACGAAATGCCTGATTAGCTGGTGCAAAAAGAGTATAGATACCTCCACTGGATAATATTGCTGCAACGTTTATGCTTTCTTGACTTGACCTAACAACTGCAGCGGCCAGATAAGATAGGGTTGTATCAGCTAGGACGGCCTCAACAAGGTTTCCAACTGGAGGTATCAGTACTTTTGAAATTGTATGAAGCACACCATTACTGGCCACAATATTAGCAGTCTGCACTTTAATACCATTAACATATACTCCAGATGAATTTTTTGTAACAAAAACAGAATCGGCTGATGCTGTTATAACTTTTGCATTGGGCCCATCCGGGAGTTCGGAGGCTGTGTACTTTGCATCGATGGTGTGATAAAGCACAATCGTTTTCAGCTGATCTGCACTAAGACTGTTGATTAAAGTCGCATCAATTTTTGATGCTGCAAATGCTTCATTTGTTGGTGCAAGTAGTGTTAAAGAGGCTGCTGCGCTGTCCAATTTTGATGAGAGACCTGATTTTTGTACAGATAAATCTATCAGTGTAAGATCTGGCCTACTCGCAATTTCACCTTTTATGGTTGCTAATTTGAATTCAGGAATATCTTCATCCTTTTTACAGGAAATAATTAGCATACAAAACAGTAGTATGCTAATAAATGAAGAAAAAATAGACGCTGTGTGTTTCATATTGTTTGGTTTTATGACACTAATTTATACCCAACAACAAATCACACCAATGATCTATATGTATAACTTTCGAATAGATATCGAATGATAAAAAAACTATTCCCTATTCCTCCACATAATCCAGATCCTTGTGAAACGTTTCTTCTGTAAAAACAAGGGCAATTAGCGCCATTCCTACTACTATACATGCAGTAACTATTCCGCTTTTGACCATCGACCAGTGCAGGGATTTGATAAAATAGCTATTGAACAATATATTCATCAAAGGCAGAGAACCACGGACCATATTGGGTATGGTAGTTGCCGCAGTAGCCCGGAGGTTTGTACCAAAATGCTCTGCACCCATGGTAACTATAATTGCCCAAAAACCAGAAGCATATCCCAGAAAGAAACAGATGACATACATAGTTGTGTCTGAACTGTTAAATGGACTGAAATACAATCCTATAGTCAGGATACAGCAGGCATACATAAAATACAAGGCTTTCTTCCGACTTTGGTAATACTGACTGATTACCCCAACCGTTATATCGCCAAAGGCATTACCAATATAGCCATACATAACACATGCCCCTGCAACCAGTGTGGTGCTGCCATACAATTCAATTGCAAATCTGTTGCTGAGTGTAATCAGGATACCAACAATAAACCAGGAAGGTATCCCTACCAGGATAGCCAGGATATATTTTCTAAATAAAGCTGGCCTGCTAAACAGCTGGAAAAAATTTCCTTTCTGAACTTTTTCTGCAGCAACCCGCTTGAACATCAAACTTTCTGCAACACTAACCCTTAACAGCAAAAGTGCTATACCCAATACGCCACCGATCTTATAACACAAACGCCAATCACCTGTAAATTTAAAAATGAGGTACGCCAGTACAGCTCCGAAAACACCAACGCCCGCAATGAAGCTCGTCATGATTCCCCTTTTGTTCTTTGGCATCATTTCACTTACAAGTGTAATCCCTGCTCCCAGTTCTCCGGCTAGTCCAATTCCTGTTATAAACCTGAGGAGAGCATATTGATTAACAGACTGAACAAACCCATTGATGAAATTCGTGATGGAATACAATAATATCGAGCCAAACAAAACACTGAGCCTTCCGCGCTTATCACCCATTATACCCCATAATAATCCCCCCAGAAGCAGGCCAGTCATCTGCCAGTTGATGATCATGGCACTTGCACTAACAATCTGAGCATCCGGAACACCAATATCACGAAGGCTTGGCTCACGTACAATAGAAAAAATTAACAGATCGTAGATATCAACAAAATAACCCAGGGATGCGACCAGGATCAGAAACCGTGACGATTTTGTCAAAGCAGGCAGAGAAAGCATAACAGTAAGTTTGGATTAAGGCAAGATTAATGATAATACTGACTCATCAAATGGATAAAAACATTTTATGGTACAAAGTATACATTTATTTGAAAAAACTGTACATTGAAGCCCCTTTAAATCAAACGGATGAAGCAGAAACAAAACAATAAGGTAGTACTTACAATCATCATTGCAGCATTAGGATATTTTGTGGACATCTATGAATTGTTACTGTTCTCTATAGTCAGAAAACCAAGTCTGCTTGGCATTGGGGTTGAGGATCTTGCCATACCCATGCTGGAAGCCAGCACAAAAGTTATCAATTGGCAAATGACCGGCCTGCTCCTTGGAGGAATACTGTGGGGTGTTCTTGGAGACAAAAAAGGAAGACTCAGTGTGTTATTCGGCTCCATTCTCCTATACTCGATAGCAAATTTCGCAACAGGTTATGTGCAGACTGTTGAGCAGTATGCCTGGGCAAGGTTTATTGGCGGAATCGGACTGGCTGGAGAACTGGGAGCAGGAATTACCCTGGTGAGTGAATTACTTCCACGAAGCAGGAGGGGATTAGGAACATCCCTTGTTGCCGGAGTAGGCCTGCTCGGTGCTGTCTTTGCCTATTTCATTTTCAAAATGACAAACGACTGGCGTTTATGCTATAAAATTGGAGGCGTGTTGGGGATAGGATTACTTCTTATGCGGGTAAGTATCATGGAAAGCCTCATGTATCAAAAAGCTAAACTTGAACATGTACAGAAAGGAAATTTTTTCATGTTTTTCACCAATATTACAAGATTCAGAAAATATGCACTTGCCATTCTGATCGGCTTACCAACCTGGTATGTAATCGGTATCCTGATGAATTATTCAAACAGGTTTGCAACGGACCTCTATCCCAATAATCTGATTGACTCCGGAAAGGCCACGATGTTTGGCTATATCGGTATTTCGCTGGGCGACATAGCGATTGGATTTGTAAGCCAGTACTTCAGGAGCAGAAAGAAAGCGTTATATATTTTTTACGGACTTACAATCATTGCATGTGGATTGTATTTCAGTCCGCTCAACAACCAGGATGCTTCCATGTATTTCATCTGTGGACTACTTGGCTTCAGCAGTGGTTTCTGGGCCATTTTTGTAACCATGGGAGCAGAACAGTTTGGCACAAACATGAGGGCAACTGCAGCCACAACCATTCCCAACATGGTGAGGGGTTCATTACCAATTATGAACATGCTGTTCCTTAACCTGTTTCAGGAGACCTGGAACTGGGACTTACTGACTAGCGGAATCATCACAGGAGTTATAGTTATCGTGATAGCCATTGTTTCAGCCTGGTTCACCGAAGAAACCTTCATGAAAAAACTCAACTATATAGAAAAGGACTAGTTGTGATAATGCAGTTTTACTGCTATAAATTTAAAGTTTCCTTTATAAAACTGGTGCCTATTTTTTGGACTTGCGCATCAATCTTATGATAACAGGAGCAGTGGTAACCAGGATAATACCCAGTACAATCAACTCCAAACGATCCTTTAGATCAAACCCAAACTGCTTCAGAAAGAATTTATACAGGTAATGTCCTGAAAACAACATACTGACTGCCCAGGAAATTGACCCTATGATGTTATAGAGGGTAAATTTATGTCGTTCCATGCGCACAATACCAGCAATTATCGGAGCAAAAGTGCGGATAATCGGAAGGAACCGGGCAAAAACAATAGCGCCTCCACCATGTTTGTCATAGAACTCTTTGGCTGCAAACAAATGCTTTTTCTTGAAGAAAAAAGTATCCTTCCTGCTGAACAGGAATGGACCACTCGCTGCACCAAACCAATAGCCAACCATGTTGCCAAGAACACCAGAAAGGATTACAAGTAGGGCAATAAGTACCAGGTTAATCAAGTCGTTGTCAAACTGAAATAATTCTGCTGCAAGTTCATTGCTATATATTCCTGCCACAAACAGTAGGGAATCTCCAGGAAGGAAAAACCCGGCAAATAATCCGGTTTCTGCAAAAACAATAAAAAGAAACAGCCATAAACCTCCATGCTGTATGTAAAATTCCGGATTTAAAAAATCTTTCCACTGTATCGCCAACTCAATCATAATCATTGATTTTTATTTGTTTATGCACCCTCTACAACCGGTGATTCCAGCTCACCTTCCCATTTGCTGACAGCAGTTGTAGCCAGGGCATTCCCTACAACATTGGTCATGGTTCTGAACATATCACAAAAGTGATCTATAGGTATGATTAGGGCAATGCCTTCAGGAGGAATATTGAACATGGCGCAGGTTGCCGTCACAACAACAAGCGAAGCCCTGGGCACACCAGCTATTCCCTTGCTTGTAAGCATCAGGACCAGCAGCATGGTTAGCTGCGTACCTATGTCAAGGTGAATGCCATATGCCTGGGCAATGGCAAGGCTGGCAAAAGTCATGTACATCATGCTGCCATCCAGGTTAAAACTGTAACCAAGGGGCAGGATAAAAGATACAATCTTGTCTTTACAGCCAAATTTCTCCAGTTCTGTGGTAAGCTTTGGAAAGACAGCCTCGCTGCTTGTGGTACTAAAAGCGATGAGCAAAGGCTGGGAGATTGTCTTCAGCAGTTCCCAAAGCCGTTTACCCAGTATAAAATAACCTACAGTAAGTAAGAGCACCCAAAGTCCGGCTATTCCAGCCAGGAACGCAAGCAAATACTGTCCATAAAATACAAAGACCTCCAGCCCTTTTGTAGCAATTACAGCTGCAATTGCACCAAAAACACCGATGGGTGCAAAATTCATAACATAGCCCACCATCTTTAGTATGATGTGCGCCATGGCATCAAGTGCTTTCACAACAACCTGTCCTTTCTCCCCAAGCGCGGTAGTTCCCACCCCAAAAAAGATACTGAATACAACAAGCTGAAGGATTTCGTTGGTTGCCATTGCTTCTATCACACTTTTGGGAAATACGTGCTCTATAAATTTCTGCAGTGAGAACTCCTGGGTTTTCCCAATCAGATCCTTTGCCCCCTCCATATCAGCAGAATCAAGTCTGATAGCTGCCCCTGGCTGAAAGAAGTTAACCAGCAGCATCCCCAGCAATAGACTCGCCAGAGAAGCAGACACGAACCAAAGCATAGCCTTACCGCCCACCCTGCCTACTGCGCCAAGATCACCCAATTTGGCAATACCTACTACAAGTGTAGTAAACACAAGGGGGGCAATGACCATCTGCACAAGACGCAAAAAAATTGTTGTTAGCAGTTTTATGTTGGTGGAGAAACTTTTTATATACTCCGGGGAAGACTGCGTATGTATAATATATCCTGCAGCAATACCCAATACCATTGCTATCAGAATATATAAAGTCAACTTTCCTGATGCGCCCTTCATTGTTTCTCGTTTTAAGCTTAAGACTTGTAAAATAAAGGATTTAGATGGATTTCAGAATTTTATTTGAGCGCAAAATAAAATGTACAATGAATAAAATAATTGGCTATTTTAGGACCTTGTAGTACCAAATAACCAAATTATCTGTCATGAGTTTATTCAGAAGAAAATCATTGGAGGCATTGCTTTCGCAGGCCGAAGATTCGGAAAAGGGACTCAAACGTACCCTTGGAGCTGGCAACTTGATTGCACTTGGCATCGGCGCCATTATCGGTGCGGGTTTGTTTGTCCGTACAGCTGCAGCTGCAGGACAGGCTGCAGGCCCTGGCGTAACCCTTTCTTTTATTGTAGCCGCAATCGGATGTGCCTTTGCAGGCTTGTGTTATGCAGAATTTGCATCGATGATTCCCATTGCAGGAAGTGCTTACGCGTATTCCTATGTAACCATGGGCGAATTGGTAGCCTGGATTATAGGTTGGGCTCTTATTATGGAATATGCTCTTGGAGCTGCAACCGTATCGATTGCTTGGAGCGAATACCTCAACAAGCTGCTGGGAGGAAGCATCCCCTATGAATGGTGCCATTCTCCCTTTGAAAGCTTTACTGACTCCTCAGGTGTTTTACACCAGGGTATCATGAACGCTCCTGCACTTATCATCCTGTTTCTGTTGTCGCTGCTCCTGATCAGGGGTACACAGGAGTCAGCGATGGTCAACGCAGTGATAGTTTTCATTAAAGTGGCTGTAGTGCTTGTATTCATTGCATTGGGCTGGCAGTTTATCAATCCCGAAAACTATGTTCCTTATCTTATCCCTGCAAATGAACCTGCTGTGGTAGACCAGGCCGGTAAAGTAATCGCTGATTACAGTCCGTGGAACAAACACGGATGGGGCGGTATTCTGGGTGGAGCCGGTATCGTTTTCTTTGCATTCATAGGTTTCGATGCCGTATCAACAGCAGCACAGGAAGCTAAAAATCCCAAACGAGACATGCCCATTGGCATCCTCGGATCACTTGTAGTCTGCACCATACTGTACATACTCTTCGGGCATGTTCTTACCGGTGTTACCAACTGGAAGGAATTTGTTGACCCTGAAAAAGGAAGGGAAGCATCAGTTGCTTATACCATTGCAACCTACATGAAAGAATACAGCTGGCTTGCAACTGCAGTAACTGTTGCCATCCTTGCAGGATTCTCTTCTGTGATTTTGGTTATGCTGATGGGACAAAGCCGTATTTTCTATACAATGAGTAACGATGGCCTGATACCCAAAGCATTTGGAGATTTACACCCAAAATACAAAACACCGTATAAATCGAATATGATTCTTTTCGTATTCGTAGGTGCTTTCGCCGCATTTGTACCAGGTCATGTTGCCGGGGATCTCACAAGCTTTGGCACACTATTTGCCTTTGTATTGGTGAGCATTGGCGTCTGGATGCTGCGGGTTAAAGCACCCAATCTGGAAAGACCATTCAGAACCCCAATAGCTCCGGTTGTAAGCGTACTGGGTGCCTTAATCTGTACAGCGATGATTGTAGGACTCGATGAGCAAACCCTGAAGGTCGCTTTTGGGTGGATGGCACTTGGACTCGTTGTTTACTTCGTCTACAGCAAAAAGAACAGTAAACTCAACTCCTGATTTAATTGTATCTATAACCATTGAAAAGGCTGCACAGATTTAACTGTGCAGCCTTTTCTTAGTTAAATACTACATTTGCTGTTCTAAAACGAAAATGATGGCTTTCAGGTATCTGATAGGTTTTACTATTCTCACAATATGCATTTCCGGTTGCGCCAATACGCCCGTATCTCAAAACATGGCCGGGTGGTATACAATGGAACAACAGGTTTTTACGGCAAACGGAATGGAAACACGCATTGATGATGGTGTGCAAAAGAAGGTATATACAGACGAATACTATGCCTATACCAATATGCGGGAAGACAGCACGGCGTCATTCGGGTTTGGATTTTATACATTCAACAACAACATACTTAAAGAAAACAATATTTTCAGCACATCGTTGCTTGATACAGCTCAAAGCTTTCAACTCGGTATCATACCACATGAAACGGGGTATCGCCAGGAAATACCAGAAATAATTATCAGTGGCATCCCCAATAAACTTGTAGAGGAATACACCAAAATAAACTTTTCAAAACAATCGGAGCTGGACGGTGTCTGGAAACTTGCTGAATATTACACTGTAAGCAATGGAGATACTACATGGAATAAAAGAGATCAGTATAAGATTTTCCAGGGAGGTTATTTTATGTTTGTTCAGTACTATGTTGATAGTCTTGATAACTCAAAACACAAAGGTTTTGGATTTGGGAATTTTGACTTTTCAGGTACAGAGCTCACTGAAACGAATATTTTTTCAAGTTTCACTGCAAACAACGGAGTTCCCATACAAATTCTGATCAACAAAGACAGTGATACAAGCTATACTCAACAAATTGGTGCAGGGAGCAACAGCATAGCTGTTGAAAAGTACACCAGAATGCCCAGACTAAACAAATAAGAACGAGGTGCGTATGGCAAACTGCCGTAAATTTGCCAATTAATCTGCAAATACATCATTATGGGAAGGATATTTGAAGTAAGAAAGCATGCCATGTTTGCCCGTTGGGACAGAATGGCCAAACAATTTACCAGAATTGGTAAAGAAATTGCCATTGCCGTAAAAGCTGGAGGACCTGACCCCGGTACAAATCCTGCACTGAGGCGCTGCTTTCAAAACGCCAAGAGTGTCAACATGCCCAAAGACAGGGTTGAAGCGGCCATTAAGCGTGCCTCAGGAAAAGAAATGGATAACTTCGAGGAAATCCTTTACGAGGGATATGCCCCGCACGGCGTAGCAGTTCTTGTAGAAACTGCTACAGACAATCATGTAAGGACCGTTGCCAATATCAAATCTCATTTTAACAAAGGCAATGGTGCAATGGGCACCAGTGGAAGCGTAAGTTTCCAATTTAAAAAAATGGGCGTATTCAAGCTCAAAAATGAAGGATTGAACCCAGATGAACTGGAGTTGGAACTGATTGACTTCGGGCTGGAAGAAATGGGGGAAAGCACCAACGACAATGGAGAAGACGTTTTTGTGATTCGCTGTGCATTCAATGATTTCGGCAATATGCAAAAAGCACTTGAAGAAAAAAACCTCAATCCAATAAGTGCAGAAGTGGAATGGATTCCCTCATCAGTTGTTGAACTGGGCGAGGAACAGGTTCAGGATGTGCTTAAACTTGTAGACAGACTGGAACAGGATGATGACGTCCAAAAGGTATTTCACAACCTGAAATAAAATGCAAAAACAAACTGGAAAGCCCGCAATTTCCATCGTTTTTTATGATGGCTATTGTGGGCTTTGCTCCGGTACAGTGAAGTTTCTGTTGGCAAAAGACAAAAACAAGGACTTATATTTTGCACCACTTGAAGGGAAGACTTTTGTAAACCTTTTACAATCAGGAGAAGTTCTGGCCAGGAAGAATTCAGTTGTCTTTTACCATGATGGAGTAGCTTTTTACGAATCAGATGCCACTTTTGCTATTATGTCTGTTTTACCATCACCCTGGAGATTTTTAGCTTTGCTGAGGTTCATCCCACTATCAATCAGAAATTTTGTCTACAAGATAATAGCGAAAAACAGAATCAGCTGGTTTGGCAAAAATGACACCTGTTATATTGCAACAGGTATAGATGCAGAAAGAATGCTTCCCTGAAATAGCTACTCAGCTATGATCTCTTTAATTAACAGTGCGATATCCTCAAGATTGGGTTTAGAGAAGTAATCCCCATCACTACCATAAGCCGGTCTGTGTTGCTGAGCACAAAGTATACGTGGGGAGGCATCAAGCCATTTGTATCCACCCTGCTTGTCCATAACCTCTGCAAACATAAAAGAGGTTGCGCCACCCGGAACATCTTCATCAACAAAGAGTATTCTATTGGTTTTTTTCAAAGATGCAAGAATATGGTGATTGAGGTCAAAAGGCATCAATGTTTGCACATCAACGACTTCCACGTCAATACCCGTTTTATGAAGTAACTCAGCTGCATCCTGAACAATCCTCAATGTTGAGCCATAGGAAACTACCGTTATATCCGTTCCTTGTCTTACTACTTCAGGAACACCTAAAGGAACCTTATAGGCCAGCAAATCATCTGGAATAGACTCTTTTAACCTGTACCCGTTCAGGCTTTCAATGACAACACCTGGATCTTTTCCAGCCAGCAGGGTGTTGTAGAATCCTACTGCCTGTAACATATTTCTGGGCACACATACATGTACACCCTTCAATGCATTGATAAGGATACCCATTGGAGAACCGCTGTGCCATATCCCTTCAAGCCTGTGGCCCCTGCTTCTAACGATGACTGGTGCAATTTGCTTTCCTGCAGAACGGTAATGCATGGAAGCCACATCGTCACTCAATATCTGCAAACCAAACAACAGGTAATCCAGGTACTGTATTTCAGCAATAGGTCTAAGTCCGCGCATAGCCATACCCACACCCTGCCCCATAATGGTAAGCTCTCTGATACCGGTATCAAATATCCTGTGTGCACCATACTTTGACTGGAGTCCTGCAAATCCCTGATTTACGTCACCAATCTTACCCAAATCCTCACCAAATGCAACAACAACAGGGTTTGTTTCAAAAAGTTTGTCGAAATATTTATTCAAAACCTCATAACCATTGACAAAAGGAGAATGATCATGAAATCCAGGATCCGGCAATTGACCTGTGCCTGGCATTGGCTCTACCAGATGCAACTTTGTATTATAGAGTGCCTTGTTTTGAGCTTTCAGTGCATTATACATGAGCTGAAGGTCGCCGGTCAGTTGTGTATTTCCGGCCAGCAAAACAGACTGTTGCAGTGCTGCCATAACATCACGCCTGAAAGGAACTGTATTAGAAGCAAGCTCGTTGTAAACGGACTGTATCTCTTCAGAAGGCATTGATTTCAATACAGTCTGAATAAGATCCAATGCCTGCTTTTTCTGCTGCTGTATAGGCTGCTCGAACAAGCGCCAGGTATTTAACCTGCATTCGTTTACATAATGTCTTGACTTTTCTTCAATTTCGACCAACTCCTCTTCAGCTGCGAGGGCATTTTCAAGAATCCATTTGCGCATTTGCGCAATACAATCCCAATCACGCTCCCATTGCAATCGCTCAGGGCTTTTATACCTTTCATGACTGCCTGAAGTTGAATGACCTTGTGGCTGAGTCAATTCATCCACATGAAATAACACTGGAATGTGTTCGGCTCTCGCCAGAGAAACCCCTTCTTCAAAGGCCTCACAAAGCTGAGCATAATCCCATCCTTTAACTTTGATGATCACCATCCCATTGGAATGGGTAGTCTTTTCAAAACCAGACAGGGCTTCGGATATAGAGGCTTTAACTGTTTGAATTTCTTTGGGCACTGAAATGCCATAACCATCATCCCACACAAAAACCACAAGAGGAACCTGTGAAACAGCTGCCGCATTCATAGTTTCCCAAAAATGTCCTTCACTGGTAGAAGCATCCCCTATAGTGCAAAAACAAACCTCATTACCCTGATGCGAAAAATTAGTGAGATCATGAAGTGATGGGACATTGCGAAAAACCTTTGAAGCATAGGCAAGACCAAGAGCCTTCGGCATATGACCAGCTGTAGGCGCCATACCTGCAGCCATATTTTTACGATTGGCAAGGTCCAGCAAGTCTCCTTTTTCGTCCAGGAATGGAGTACAAAAATGACTATTCATATTCCTGCCGGCACTATGGGGGTCGTGTGCAGGATCAGGATCAGCATACAGCTGTGAGAAAAACTCGTTGATAGTAGCAGCACCAATGGCAAAGGCAAGGGTCTGATCCCTGTAATAGCCTGCATAATGGTCGCCCGGCTTAAAAAACTTAGCCATGGCAACCTGCGGCACTTCCTTCCCATCACCAAAGATGCCAAACTTTGCCTTCCCAGTTAATACTTCCTTACGGCCCATCAGGCTGGCCTGCCTGCTCTCACAAACCAATTTGTAGTCATCGATTACAGTCTTCCGGAATGCTTCGAAAGACAATGCTTCAGCTGACTGGGTTTCAGAAGTAGGCAATACGTCCATGTCTGCAAATCTAGACAATATTTATTTCTTTATCAGCTTATCATAATCGGCTGGGGCCAGAACCTCTCCTGCAATCTTCAACTCGTAGGGTACATCAATTCCCTTGATTTTCACAAATACAGTCTTCTCAAAAGCACCTGGTGCAGCTGCATTGAATCCTGCTTTGATCTTATCTGCCTTTGTTTTCATCACAGGTTGCTGAGGCCAGGTAGGCGTTGTACAACCACAGGATGCAGTAGCAGTTTCAATAATTATGGGTTCGTTACCTACATTGAGAAATTCGAAATCATGCGTAACAGGAACGCCTTGTTTTATTTTCCCGAAGTTGTGGCGGATTTCTTTGAATTTAACCACATCCTCTGCTTTTTTGGCACCTGTTTGTGCAAAACCAGCAAGGGCGAGAACAGATACAACAAGACTTAACATTAACTTTTTCATTTTTTATGAATTTAGGTTATTTATATAAAGTTATGATGAACTACAATCATTTTAGTCTGACAGTTTTTAATGACGAGACTATCCTGTTAGGCGGAGCAGGTTGATCAGGTGTTTTCCAGACATTACCCTTGATGGTGAGTACTAACTGCTGCCCACCGGCATAAAAAACCTGAATTGTCTTTTCAAAAGGACCTTCTGCAGCAGCATTAAATCCCACTTTCACTTCAGACTTAGCTCCGGGAGCAACAGGCTCCTTTGACCACTCAGGTGTTGTACATCCACAGGAAGCCTGAATATTGTCTATCAACACAGGTTTCAATGAAGGATTCTCCACTATAAACACATGAAAGACGGGCCTACCCTGGGGGATACTTCCAAAGTCAAAAACCGATTTACGCGCTTCAAGCATGCCAATATGCTGATCACTGGTTTGAACCTGAGCCAGGGTAAAAACCGGTAAAAAGAAAAATACAACATGTAGAATCTTGTTCAGCTTCATGACAATCATTTAACGCTATCCGAAATTACATATTGTTTTGGATGCTACCAATTTAGCTAACTTTGCAGTATGTTAAAACCTTCGCACAGGGGTGCACATATGCCTGCATCACCCATTAGAAAACTGGTCCCTTTTGCAGATGAAGCAAAAAAAAGAGGAATTAATGTACATCACCTCAACATAGGACAGCCCGATATTGAAACACCTCCAGCTACCCTGGATGCTGTAAAAAATACACCAATAAGTGTTTTAGCCTACAGTCACAGTGCAGGCAACCTCAGCTACAGGGAAAAACTTGTGCACTATTATGCCAAAAACAACATTGCTGTTGAGGCAGGAAACATCATGATTACCGCCGGTGGCAGCGAAGCCATTGTATTTGCATTCATGGCCTGTCTTGACCCTGGAGATGAAATCATCATACCAGAACCCTTCTATGCCAACTACAATGGTTTTGCAGTCATGGCAGGAGTAACGGTAATTCCGGTAACTGCCAGCATTGAAAAAGCATTTGAACTGCCTGCAGTTGATCAGTTTGAAGCAGTAATTACATCCAAAACAAAAGCCATCCTGATATGTAACCCCAATAATCCAACAGGGTATGTATACAGCAGGGAGGAACTGGAAAAGCTGGAAGACATTTGCCTCAGGCATAATTTATTCCTTTTTTCGGATGAAGCTTACAGGGAATTCAGCTACGGCGCTCCCTGTTACAGTGCCATGCAGCTGAAAAAAATTCCGGAACAGGTTATCCTGATGGATACTATTTCAAAACGCTATGCTGCCTGTGGTGCCAGAATTGGGGCATTCGTTACAAGAAACAAGGCAATTTTTGATGCTGCCATGAAATTCGCGCAAGCCAGGCTTAGTCCGCCAGGACTGGCTCAAATTCTGGGCGAGGCAGCACTGGACCTGCCAGATAATTACTTTGATGCCCCAAAGGCTGCTTACCTGTCTAGGCGTGACCTGCTGGTTGCAAGACTCAATGCCATGCCCGGAGTATTTTGTCCGAACCCGGGTGGCGCATTCTACGCCATGGCCAAACTTCCAGTTGACGACGCAGATCTCTTTTGTCAGTGGTTGCTTGAATCTTTTTCATTTAACAACCAGACCGTTATGCTGGCACCTGCAAGCGGATTTTATGCTACACCAGGATTGGGCAAACAGGAAGTCAGGCTGGCTTATGTCATCAACAATGAAGATATTACACAGGCCATGGACTGTCTTGAGGTTGCCTTGCAGCAATATCCCGGACGAATCAGCATTCAGTAACGGTTAACGAGATAAACACCTCCGATAACCAGCAAGGAACCATAAACCGTATACAACGCAATTGATTCCCCGAGCATAATAACTGACAACAACATGGCAAAAACGGGGATGAGGTTGTTATAGGCAGCGGTTCTGACAGGACCAATTTTACTTATGCCCTGATAGTACCAAACAAAACCCAGGAATGAACCGCATATCCCCAGGTAAGCAAGGGCGAGCCATATATCCAAACTGACCTGCGACGGATATGTTTCAGTTGGAATAAAGCATGATATAAGCACGAGCCCCAGTATGATTGCCCAGGTTGAGGCTTGCAAAGGTGTTGACAACTTCAATGCATCTTTGGCAAAATAAGTATATACCGCCCAGGAAACCGGACAACCCAGCATCAGGGCATCACCCCATCCAAACATGGTAAAGAGATCAGCAGGATTTCCTCTTGAAATCACAAGGGCTGTTCCACTTAACGAAAGCAAAATGCCAACTAGACGCATCGGCCGGATGCGCTCTCTGTTTATAGCGGCAGACAACATCATCACCATCACCGGATTCAATGCCACAATCAAGGCTCCATGGCTGGCTTTCACGTGTTTCAATCCAGTAAAAAAGAAAAAACTATAGGCAAAAATACCAGAGAACCCAAGGATAAGCAGTTGAAAAAATTGCCTTCTGTTGATGCGGAATGCCTGTTTGTTTTGCAAATACAGCATCGGAATCATGAGCACCAAGGCAAAAAGATAACGCAGAGCTGCACCGGTAAATGTGCCGAACACTGCTGAGGCCATTTTAGTGGCAATAAAAGTACCGCCCCACATAATGGCTACAGCAATCAATTTCAAGTGAATAAGTTGTTCCGCTTTATCTTTCATTCATTGTTTTTACAAGAGGTGTATCATCGCCTTTACTACTTTTTGATCAGGCTGTACCAAAAGGTTAAACCGCTCTGCAGCCAATCCAAAAGAAAGCCGGTGGGTGATCATTGGCAAGGGATTAATCTGCCCCAGCTGAATAGCCTGCAT
>CANHUF010000005.1 GCA_947463715.1 Sphingobacteriales bacterium | reverse complement strand
GAAACGCTTGTTGTAATTCAAACGGGCATTGAAGAGCGTTTTGTAACCGGTAGATGTACTGTTGGAGATACCTGCGTTTTGTCCTACATACACCCTGCTTCCGAATGACTCATTCTGGAAGTTATAGGCTTGGTTGGGCGTGTTGGCAGCATATTGAAACTGATTGTAGTAATTCAAGGCATAATCAGCCCTAGCTGTGAGTCCTTTAATTGGCGACCAGTCATAATACATCTGTGTATTGAGTTCCTGCCTTGTTCTGCGGGTTAATTGATTAATATATAGCGTATAAGGATTATAAGCCTGTGGGTCTTCGCCATAAGCCATCACACCACCAAAATATCCTGTTTTGGGATCATAAGGGAGCAAACCTGCGATAGCATATTGCATATCGTTACCTGCAGTGTTGGATGCATCAGGATCATTGAAGCCTTCATTTAAAGCAAAAGTATAGTTAGACCAGTTACCATTGAACCGGAAACCCACATTCATGTTGTTTTTGATTTTGGAATCAAAATTGAACCTGGCGTTGTATTGCTTGTAATCATTGTTGATCTGCAATCCCTTTTCATCTTTGAGTCCGGCTGAAACATAGAAGTTGGAAGTTTCATTACCGCCTGTTGCAGAAAGGTTATAATTCTGAAAGGAACCCTGACGCAGGATAATGTCCCACACATCTGTATTGGGGAACTTCACCGGATCTATCATGCTCATGGCCAGCCATTGGTCAACTGTTCCGTTTTTGAAGAGCTGGTTGCCTGGAAGAGTTGATACAGCTGTTCGCTGCTGCTGAACCAGAAGCGCCCTTGAATAATCATCCATGAAATCCTGCCCACGGGTAGGCGCTATGATTGAACTGTTGCTCGTAAAATTAAGTGAAGTTTTTTTAGAGCCCTTTCCGCTCCTTGTGGTGATCAGGATTACGCCATTGGCAGCACGTGAACCATAAACAGACGAAGATGTGGCATCCTTCAACACAGAAATAGTTTCGATATCATTGATGTTGATTCTGTTGATATCCACATCCGGCATTCCGTCTACTACTATGAGTGGGCTGGCATTGTTAACCGTTCCAAGTCCCCTGATAAGGAGACTTGCATCATTATTTCCGGCCATACCAGACGACTGTACCGCCTGTAAGCCCGGAACCAAACCAGTCAAAGCAGATGAGGCATTGGGTAACGCTCTGCTAACCAGCTTCTCATCAACATTAACCTGAGATACGGCACCCACCAGATTGACCTTCTTTTGCTTGCCATATCCCACAACCACAACATCATTCAAGGAAGAGGACTTTGGTTTCAGCACAACAAGGTAATTGGACTCAGATCCTACTTTAAGGGTGAAGCTTTCATAAGTTGAGGAAGAAAAAACAAGCTCATCGCCTTGTGAAGCATTGATCTTAAAAGACCCTGCCCCATCTGTTGTTGTTCCTGACTGACTGTTCTTTAGTACAACGGAAATTTTTGCAAGGGCTTCTCCGGTCTCATCTTTTACTGTTCCGGTAACGGCCTTTTGTTGTGCTAAAATCAGCATTGGAGACATCAGAATTAGAGATAGTACAATAAACCTGGCTGCAGGTTTGTACATTTCATGAAACATGTGCATGGCAAACAATATTTGATAATAAATATATGAAAAATAAACATTAGTAATAAAACATCTTAATTATATGTATAAAATATCTTCATCAAACCATTTAATTAAATTTAACCAAAACCTTTATTATAAAAAATTGGCTGCATGATTGTCCAACCAGTTTCTCCTTCCAGAGGAATCTGCATAGGGTCGCAAACTTGCAGCCACTCAATGTTTCGCCTTTCCCCAGCCAGAGCCTCCATATCGGATTCGAATGAAATACCGGTATACTCATAATAACCAAATTCAAAGTACTCACCACCAATCATGTGTAAAAAAATACTGAAATTCGTCAAGTGATATTTTGTGAGAAGATCCCTGACGCCAGGACTGGAATCAGTGTGCAATGAAAGATATTGCTGCACATATTCTGACCTAAGTTTGATGACCATTCCTACACGTTTAACCGTAGCTACAGATTCCAGTTTTTCTTTAATTTCCATTGTTTTGTTTTTGATAGATTAGCGGTTATTGTTTTAAATAAATGCGTCCGGCATTCCCGCCCATGATAGCTGATTTTTCAGACTCACTCAGCTTCCCAATAAAGTAATTCACGGTATCAAGCCATTGATGATACTCACTCTGCAGCAAGCAAACCGGCCAATCTGATCCGAACATAAGTCGATCAGGGCCAAATGCTTCCAAAACAACATCGAAATAAGGTTTCAGCAAAGCCGCATCCCATTTACCATCTCTCACTTCTGTTACCATGCCTGACAACTTACAGCAGACGTGACTGCGCTCCGCAAGCTGACGAATATTCTTTTCCCACTCGTGGTCGAAATCGCCTTCCCGGATTCGCGGCTTGGCAATATGATCAACAATCATCTTTAACCCGGGATGTTGATCAACAAATTGAATGGTTTGAGGAAGGTGTTTTTCAAAGATTAGCACATCATAGCACAAGTTGTATCGGCTCAATGCATTGATGCCCTCATTAAAATTCTTACGGAGCATGAAATTATCATCTGCTTCGTCATGCAACACATGACGAAACCCAACAATTTTATTTTGTAAAGCATAATGAGCAAGATGATCCTCCACGTTGGCGTCACACAAAGGGATCCAACCTATAACTCCCATGATCCTGGGATTTTGGGCTGACAACCCAAGTAAAAAATCAGTTTCTGCAAGCATTTGACGTGCCTGCACAGCAATAGTTCCGTCAATTCCTCCGGCATCAAGCAAGGGACTGAGGTCTTCGTGAAGAAAATCACGTCTGATTATATTGTGCGCTTCAGACATCCATTCATAATCGGATGGATTGTATTGCCAGAAATGCTGATGACTATCTATCTTCATAATTAATAATTCCAATTTTGATTTGATACAGGCATAAGAATTTGTCTTACAAGTCTAAGCAACTCCTCATTAATAGGTTCAGTACTCCACTTCAGATTCCGGCGAACCGAATCCGGATCAGCACTGCTAAACATGGTTGTGATGATATCTTGATTTTGTGTTGAAAACTGTATCGCCAGCTTTTCAATCTCGCTTCCATGCTCTTTACAGATATTGGCTGCTTCAGCAAATTTTTTCCGTTGTTCCACATTCGCCGGGTGCCATTGGGGTGCTCCCCTGGAAGTAAGTAATCCGGAGGAAAAAGGCGAGGCACTGATCATGCCTATTCCCTTGGATCGGGCAAGTGGCAATAACTGCTCTAGTCTGGTATCATTCAAACAGTATAGATTATGCGACAAACCCACATCTATACCGCCCTCACTTATCACCCTTTCCCAAAGATCAACAGGATACATTCCTATGCCTACTGCCCCTATCCTTCCATCTGACTTAAGTTCTTGTAAGACCTGCAATCCTTCAGAGAGAGCCCACTCAGTATGCTGACCTTGATTGTACTCAATATCATGCAAATGAACAATATCAAAATATTCTACCCCTGTTCGCTGGGTACTGGCATCCAAAGATCTCATGATTCCTTCACGACTATAATCAAATATATCGCTGCCGTAACTTTCAAGCGCTGTATTTTTTCCAACCTTGGTGGAAATATAAAATGAGGATCTAGGAATATCCTTGAGAGCCTTGCCTAAAACAAATTCTGCCTTGGTGCCCCCATAGGCAGGAGCAACATCAATATAATTGATGCCAAGATCAATGGCCACATGAACAGCTTCAATGGCTTTTGACTCATCAATTTCTCTGAATACACCGCCCATTGATGAAGCGCCAAAGCTAATATGCGAAACCTTCATGTGAGTTTTACCCAATTGTGTGTATCTCATGATATTATCTGAATTTTCAATACATCCTTTTTCTAAAGTACTCTTTACATTTCATTTTAAAACACACGAATAGAATAAATATGAGCACGATTAATTCCATGAGTACCCATACATTCTATCCTGATTTTTTTTATATTATTAACTGCAACTTTATGAATACAATTCCTCTGATAATTGTTATCAATGGCTGCTAAACACTTTTCTGAACCATCAGAGAATGTAGAAATAATCCTATAGGATTTGACAAGTGAAGGTATAGCATTGGTTTGATAGCCCTGCCAGCTTTGGCCAAAATGGAAGTGTAATGATGAATCTAAGAGAATTTGAATAGTATCAATATTAATAGGATAATCCCAGCTAAGCTCAATCCATTCTGGTCGATCAAATTCAGTCTCGGATGACACCCAAAGATTGGGCTTACTTGTTGGTCGACTGTGTTCATTAACGACCATTGATGGATCATAAATTGGCTGAGCGGGAAAAATTCTGCTCATGTAGGAGAATCCAAGAAAACAACTTATCTCTTTGAAACCAAGTGCATGTTCATTCCAATTTGGGGCCATTACTTTAGCACCGTCGGCATCAGCAGCCTTATTTTGTCCGATAGCCAATGATCTTAATGTCCATTTTGAAAAAGGATTTGGCCTGATGGGGTCCTCTGGTCGGGGATAATAACGAAGCTGCCCTGGCGGTGTTTCCGATACATGTAACCATATACTTGGATTTTCCTCAAACATGAGAAAATGCCAGCCTGGATGATCAATGGTACAGGAAACCGGAATGGTCACCCACTGATCATTACCTCCTAACAATTCAATGAATCCTGAAGCAATTTCTTCATCGGGATAAGTAGAGGAATTGGAAGGACCTTGAGTAAACTTATATTTCAATTGCGTTGATGAAGTGGCATCCAACTTGACCTCTATATAATCAAGCTTTTGAGTGATGATTGTGAACATCTGCATTCGGGGTCCTGTAAGCTGTTCCTTCCCCCAGGTATCATTTTTTTCATTGATGGAAAAAACAGAGGATGCTGAAACAGTAGCCGATGGAGCAAAATCCCTTGGAATTAAAATCGGATAGTTACTAATGTGATGATCATTTTTCTGCAGATCAAATTGTATACCCCTGACATAATCTTTCTCTGTCAACTTCCTGATTTGTCCGCCCAATTGAACAGCATGCACCGCAGCTATACCAACAGCTTCTCCCAATTGAGCACAGGTGAGCATCACCCGGGTACTCGAAAGAGCATAATGAGATGCACTGATATTGCGACCTGCGAAAAATAAATTTGCAATGTTCCTGGAATACAATGAGCGAAGGGGAACATTGTGGGGTCCCCGGAGATATTGGTGTGTACTGGGATTAACCTTGTCATGAAAACCACCAGGTGGATGATGATCAAATCCCCAGCCACCATAAGCCACTGCATCATCAAAATGAAGCTGCATATCGATGTCGCCCATCGTTAAGATATGGTCTCCTTCGAAACGACGGGATTCTCGCTTACCCGGAACAGCACCCATCCAATCCAATTCAAAAGTTCTCAATCTTTCGGAAATTGGCGAACGATTTTTCAAATAATCCCATACGGCAAGGGTGATGCGTTGAACCTCGTCCTTAATTTTTAGGGTGTCATGAACAGTGTCCAGTTCACCGCCCCATTCAAGCCACCAAAACCCTCCTGTATCCGGAAAGAATTGTTCATTTACAGGTCGGTATGGCCCGAAATCTTCTGCATTTAGTTCCAATTGTACCCAATCAGGTTTCACAAAAGGAATAAGTCTTCCCGCATCTCTTGCCCTCAGCTGCAGGCTCATACCCATGGTTTCCTTTGCAGGCTCATCCGGGCACAACGGCTCATTGAACTCTGAACGGGCTTCCACTCCATAACGAAAAATAGCACCAGCCTCAGCACCCAATATTCCGTCACCAGAACAATCCGCATAATAAGGCGCTTGAAAAATATGCCAGGTCTCAGCCATGGAGCAGTAAGCCTTGATTGAATTGATGATCACATCTTGAGATGCAGTGGATGAACTTTCAGAAACCGAAGTTTCAACATTGCAAACGGCACAATTCAAGAACAAATCAAGGTTGGGCTCATTCCTGACCAAACTCTCCAATTCAAGGTTCCAACCCTCAGGGCTGCAAGTAGGATTTCGATAAAGATTGTTTAAAAACAATTCCTCAATTAAGCCAGTTTCCCTGGAATAGGCAAAGTTACACTGTGTTGCGCCAACAGGTGGAACACGAATTTCAGTACTTGCATTGCCCCCAAGAACAGGCCTGTCTTGGATCAATGCAGTTTTTATATTTTTTCTGGATGCGGTAACAGCAGCACAGATCCCAGCCAAGCCACCTCCCACAACTACAAATTCATATTGATGATCTAATGTTCTCATAGATAAGTAATTCAGTTAACAGGTTTTGAGTCGCCAATATGTTCCCCTCCAATCTTTCCAATTAAAAAATGAACCAAAACAAATGCTATTAAATATGCAGATCCAATAAAAATAAAAATGGGGAGGTATGAATAATTCATAACAGTTACGCCGATCAATTTTTGTGTAACCACACTTGTCAAACCACCGAGTGTACCACCAATTCCGGTTACAGTGGCTTGTATATTCCTGGGGTAAATTTCAGTTGGAAGCGTGATGTTTGACCATAGTCCATGTGCCAGCATGATACCTGACATAAGCAGGATTGCAGTTAAAGCATCAACCTTTGTAGTGATAGCAAAACAAAAAACAGGTATCACAATTGAGGATAACAACATGATGGTTTTTCTGGCCCTGTTCAAACTCCAACTCTTGCGTTCAATCAACAGCTTTGGAATATATCCACCCAAGATCATGCCTATCCCCATTGCTGCATAAGGAAGCCATGCTGATACTCCGATCTCTGACAAAGGAAGTCCCTGCACATCATATAAATATTTGGGGATCCAGAAAACGAAAAAATATACAACCGGATCAATGAATATCCTTCCGGCAAAACATCCCCAACTCTCCTTTTTCAACAAAATTTGTTTTATGCTCATGCGCTCAGCACTGTCATCACCATTTTTACTTTTTTCCTCACCAAGAATCAATGAACGTTCATCTTCGGAAATGCGTGGATGTTTTTCAGGGAGATAATAGTACTTCATCCAAAATATCAGCCATACAAAGCCCAATGCGCCAGTAACCACAAAAGCCATTCTCCAACCCCAGTTGATCGCAATTACAGTTACCATCGGAACTGCGATGGTAGCCCCAATAGCAGATCCGGCAGTGAATACGCCAACAGCCAAGGCCCTTTCCTTTAATGGGAACCATTCAGTAATTGATTTTATACCTGCAGGGAAATTAGCCGACTCAGTCACTCCCAGAAAAAAACGAACAATTGAAAAATGAGTAACGGAATTGGCAACGGCATGCAATACGCTCACCAGCGACCAGCTCCCTACAGAATAGGCAAATCCTTTTCTTGTTCCTATCTGATCAATGATGCGTCCGCTTACAACATACATGATGGTGTAACTGAACACAAACAAAGCGGTTATGTTTCCATAGTCGGCATCTGTCCAGTGAAGATCTTTTTGAATAGCCGGAGCCAGAATGGCAAGTGTACTTCTGTCAATATAATTGAGGGCAGAAGCCAAACAAAGCAATACTCCTATCCTCCATCTTATTTTCTTATTTGATTCATTCCTCATGTGCCCTTCAAATTTTTTTATTGCTGTCTGATGATACCCACACCGTCAGCTATAATAAATCCATCTGCCTGCTCATTGGAGATCTTAAGGGAAGCGGGTTTCCCTTTCTCAAAAAAGTATTCACCTATCCTTATGGCAAATCCAAGATTATCTCCTTGCCTGAAATTCCAATTCAGCTTATCACTACCATTGGCATGTTCGATTGTAATAGTAGCGTTGGATGCACTTTTGGGATCAGGAAAATACATAATGCAAACTTTGTACAATCCAGCTTCAGAAATCGGTAACTGATAAGTGCAGGATGCCAACTGATCGGGTGCCGCTTGCCTACAGTCATATTTGAAAAGATTTCTCATGCCAGCAATTTTTTTTGGCTCCCATTTTCCATCATACTTGATCATGCGTTCATCAGAAGATGTTATCACCTTACCAACATTTTTCAATTGCTCTGGATAGATACAATGGGAAGCTGTTCCTTTGGGCCCAATTTCTTCTGGCATAAAGGGTTGGATCTTTGTCTTTGAAGCGAGGTTGTTTTCAAGAACAAGATTCCAGTTGCCCATGATCGGTTTTATTTCCCTGTCTCCAGCATTGTAGATCACATTGTTGGCTACAGTGGTGTAACTCGTTGCCCAGTCAAGGAAAACTCCGTTGGCTAGCGTCCTACGTGGCTTCCCTTCAGGCAACTGTTCATACCCCCAAATATCGTAGAGATAATTGTTCATGATGAAATTGGGTGCAGCCAAACGGTTCATGGTGGCAAAATGTATTGCGGCTCCATCAATAGTGGTTTGCATACAATCATGGATCTCATTGAACTCAACTACATTGCCACCCTGATTCCTAAACAAGAATATGCCGTTTCGTGACAGATCCCAAAAATGATTATGCCCTATATAATTACCGGGTTCCATCGCCATGGAGGCGGGTCTTGAATCGATGTGCACCCCCCCACCATAATATCTGATCTTCCCACAATGTTCTACGGTATTCCTAGTGATACGATTCAGTACCGGAAATACCTTTGATGCTTTTTCACCAGGTGAATAGATTTTGGTATCATCCATGTAAGATAATCGTGATCCTGTAAGCAACACCCCTCCTCCTCCCGAATTTGTGACAATATTATTATCAAAAATATTGTTGCGACTGTCCAAATGCATCCACAAAGCGTAGCCTCCAATGTTTTCAAAACGAGAGTCAGTTATGCTGCAATCCTGGGCATTTTCAAACATGACGGCACAGTCTGTATGTACCCTTGCCTCTATCTGTCCCAATGTGTAAGTCGTATGCCTGAAATCGAAACCCTTAAAATGTATATTTTTAACTGTAATCCCTTTTTCAACATCTCCCTTTACATAAAATATCCTGTTCAAATAAGGAAAAATAATCTCAGCATTATCTGGAACTTCTCCCGCTATTGGCTTGTAATACAACCTGCCTTCCTGATGATCGAGATACCATTCTCCTGGCATATCAAGTTCTTCTTTGACACCTTCAATCCAGAACCAGGTTCCTTTATCGATCTCGCCATGCTGTTCACGTGGGCCCAACGCTATGGTTGATTTTTCTATGTCGACTCCTGTTACATCATTCCATTGATTAAAAAAGCGCCAGCGGGGAACCAAATTGACTTGTGCATCCGGCTCTGAACCCCAACTTTTTTTGATCTTCCCTTCGGGAATCTGCACCGTACCGTTGGTGTTCGCAACTGAATACAGAAAAGGATTATCGAGATTTGCATTGGGATATCGAGCACGGATGGCTCTTTTTCCATTAACGAACAATTGTCGGAAATTCAAGGGCAATTCAGGCTTCTTTGCATAAACCTCGGCATGAAGCACATCCCTTTTCCATCCCTTCGCTTCAGGGATATCAGTGAACCATGTACCATCATTGTTTTTCTGCCACGTACCCTTTATTCTTTTACCGCCACTCAGAATTACCTTTTCACCTTCCGCAGCTTTCCAAATGATGGGTGCTGCTTTGGTTCCTGAATCTTCAGCAGAGAATTCTATTGTCTCCGGCAGATAATAAGTACCACCCCTTATAATTATTTCAATTGAAGATGCAAAACCAGATCTATTCACTGCCCTTACTGCCTGCTGTGCTGCTTCAAGCGATGCAAGGGGTCGACCAACTGATCCATCATTTGTATCTTTCCCATTAACAGCTATATAAATTTTTTTGGCTTGCTTTTCAGGCAATTGAAAAGAAACCAATAAAGCTATGCCGAATATCCAGTATCGATCTACAATTGCTCTCAACATGATCTATTTTTTTAATAGCACTTCTAATTGTTTGCCTAATGCTTCATACCCTTTTTGATTGGGATGCAATCCATCGGTAAAATAGGACTCATCTATCATTCCATCTTTCCCGGATAAAACTCTACCAATATCCGCAAACTTTACCTTTTCTGAACGGGTGATTCTACGAAGTTCCTTATTGATCAATAATATTCGATCATCGTAACCCCGTCTGGGATAAAAACCCAGTAGTGTGATTTCGGCTTGAGGCTGATGGATTTTGATAACTTGTAATAAAAAACGAAGTCCTTCCAGAATCACCTCATTACTGTCAACGCGCAGATTATTGGTTCCTATGTTAATGAATATTTTTTCAGGTCGGATACCAGATAACTCATCATGGTAAATTCTCCAAAGCACATTTTCAATTCTATCTGCACCAAATCCGAAATTTCTCACCTTATATGGCGCGATATATTTCTCCCATGAGGGGTTGCTTTTCGGATTTGGCTTTCCACCCCAATTGTGGGTTATTGAATTTCCTATCAGCAGCACTTTACCGGGATCTGTTTTATTCAACGCGAGCATGGATCTATGACGGGCCTCCCAGTCATACCCGGCAGGAGTGCGCCGTTGGCGAATCGGGATTTGTGTTTTCAACTTTCCAACCGGCTCCATAAATATTTCACGCAACTTTTTTTCAAACGCATCGGCATAGCACTTCATGCCAAGATCATTGGGATGTGTTCCATCAGACATTTCATCAAGGTCAAAACCTAATTCTTTTTGAGTAAGTAAATACAGGGCATTTTCTCCCTCTATTTTCAATTGACTAATTGCGGCATGCAGTGTTTTATTAATCCTTTCAGATAATGAAAGTCGATTGCCAACTAAATATGAATTTGTATATCCTGCATGTTCTGAAAATAAAATAGGCGTAACTGGATGCTTTTCCCGTATCAATTTTACAGTCTCTGTTATCGTTCGGACCAATTCAATTGAATCTAAATTTGAAATGTTTGGATCAAGGATTCCATTAAATACAAAGATTTTTGCATCGATTTCATTAATGCAATCTAACATTTCCTTTTCGGGTAAACCATTAGCTGAAAAGCCTAAATTGACAACAGTGCGATCCAACTTTCGCGACAGGATATTTGTCCAGGCCAAACCGGGACGAGAGGCATCCCCATCCATTGATACAGAAGATCCATAAACCACTACCGGCTTTTCATTGCGGCTTGGCATCAACTTGAAAAGACTTCCCTCCGGAACACCAATATACAGTTCCTTTATTGAATTGGACAAAGGGAAAAAAAGCTGATACTCACGTCCCAATTTATGGAAGTTGTCATTGGGTCGCAGTTGATTGAAGGCAAATTGAACAGAATCTGAGATCGTGGATTGGCCGCTGGCCCAATGCCATAAACCATCACTGTCAATCCCATACAGATTAACTCCGTTGCCTCCAGCTGCCGATATACTTTGACTTCCAATGGGTTCTGATAATTTATAACGAACCAATATTTCGGGTGCATTGGAAACAAAGCGAATGGAAAGACCTGAGCTCTGAATTGATTGATCCCAGGTAGACATACTCACGCGATCCTTAAAGCGATCTGGTAAACGCTGAATAGAGCCATACTTTTCACCAGGCCATCCCAATCCCTCAATACTGGAATAATTACTATCAGAAAATTTCCACCACACCATTTTCGTTTGTGCCGATGCAAAACATAATATGGCTTTACACAATAATACTCCCAATAGCCGCATTGCAGAAAAATTTTAAAATGATCTTTGAGTCCATTCTCTCTTGAATCATAAAAATCCAAAGGTCATTATGAATATATGAACATTACCAATGACCTAAGGAGTGAAAATTCAGATAACAATATTTTCTCCAATCAATATCCAGGGTTTTGCGTAAAACCTGAATTTTTATTCACATCAATTTCCGCCTGAGGAATAGGCCATAGGTAGTGATGAGGCTTGAATACTCTTGGATTATCCATAATCTTGAAATTACCTACTACGGATACAAGCGGGTTGAATGAATCATATGACGGGGAGGAATTTTCGTCAAGTAGCGGCTTGGGCAGTGAATAATAGATATTACGATTCATGGCCTTCCCGAACAATAGGCCGTTCATGACCTTTTCAGCAATCTTCCATCTACGTATATCAAAGAGGCGCAATCCTTCCCCAACCAATTCAACTTTTCGCTCCCTTCGGATAATTTGACGCAATGCACTCTGACTTGTAGTAGTAACGGCAGGATAAAGTGCAGTCTGAGCAACACCAACACCGTACCCCCTGGCTCTTACCAGATTGATGGCATTTAGTACTGATGCATCAATTTGATTCAATTCAATTTTTGCTTCTGCATACGTGAGCAACACTTCTGCATATCGGATGAACATGAATGCCAGCTCGGATTGTGTATTCAAAACCAAGTCAGCCTGATCAAGATACTTCTTCAGTAGAAAACCTGAATAGGAGGAGAAGGCATTGGTCACTTCAAGGTTTGCAATCTTAGCAACAGTGGGCGTATATCGCGTACAGGTTGTGCTATCAGGATGATATGTCATGTTAAAGGTGATCCCTCCCGTACCGAACCAGGTATCTCCATCTCCCAAAATTGTCTGTCGCATGCGGGGATCTCTGTTTTTAAATGGATCAGCAGTTGAATAAAGCGGTGACTTATCAATAGTTTGTCCATCAATGCACTCATAACTGTCCACCATAGCCCTCGTAGGTACTTGTCCGGAAAATCCGCTGGAATTCCGGGCCTGCATATTTTGCGGGGTTGCACTTACCCTCACAGTTTGTTTGAAATCAAAAGCAAAAATAGATTCCCTGGAATTTTCACCTGCGTATGTGAACAGATTTCTATAATTAGGATAAAGCGAATGATAGTTAAGATCAATCAGTTGTTTTGATGCAGCCGCTGCAATGTCCCATTTTTCATTATACAATGCAATACGTGCCTTGTAAGCCATGGCTGCGGTATTGGTTGCTCTGCCAATATCAGTACCACTATATGACAAAGGGAGTTGCGCGATGGCGCTATCAAGATCACGAAAAATAAATGTTAGGATCTCTGCCTTAGGAGTCCTGGGGAGAAAAGCTTGATCAGGGTTTAGTGACTTATCTACAAGCGGAACATCGCCGTACAATGAAATGAGATTACCATAATAATAGGCGCGCAGAAATCTTGTTTCTCCTTCTATCCTTCTATATAAAGCTGGTGGAGTAACCCCCTTTGCTTTAGACATATTTCCCAACAGCATGTTACACCTGCCAATTCCTGTGTAAGATTGGGTCCATATAGTTCGGATCATGTTAGTTGCAGGTGTGTGTTGGCCCAAACCAATCGCTTGGGCATCTGTGGTTGGCCTTTGCCACATCACATCTGAAGTACACTCCAATTGCAACAAATAGGGATATCCGTCCTGTGCATATGACAAATTGCTATATGCAGCATTTACTGCCAGAAGCAACTGATCTGTGGTTGTATAATAAGTTGCACTATTGGGCTGGTCTTCAGGAAAACGATTCAGATAGTTTTTATTGCATCCTGCAAAAAGAATCATCAGAACTAACCCAATTATACTATTGAACTTTTTCATCATGAATATTTTTATTGATTTATTTTAGACTTACCCTTACCCCAGCTACAAAAGATGCTACTTGAGGATAGTTGAAAGGATTACCCAAGGGTGCTTCCGGATCATATCCAGGAACTTTATCCCATGAGAATATGTTCTGTCCGCTCACATAAACCTTGAAAAGAGAAAAAGGTGTCTTTTTTAATATGGACGCAGGTAACGAATACCCTATGACAGCTGTTTTCAATTTGATGTAAGACGCATCATCCACCCAGTAACTTGAAGTTTGGGTATTGTTTGTTTGAGAGATAAAAAATCTAGGATAGGTAGCTTTTGCATTTTCCTCTGGTGTTTTGGTCAGGCTCCAGCGGTCAAGATGTATATCACGAACGCTACCGGCATTGAAGAATGCCCATGCTGCGTCTTGTATCTGCAGGCCATTCCATTTTCCTACTCCCTGAAAAAATAGAGTTACATCAAATCCTTTGTACTCAAAAAATAAGTTAGTACTGTAGGTATATCTTGGAATTCGGCTTCCAATGATAACCCTATCTAAGTTATTAATTATGCCATCTTTATTTTGATCGACATACTGAATGTCACCTGGTTTGACTGCACCAAATTGTGTTGCACTGGTAGTTACTTCTTCCGGCTTTTGAAATAAGCCTTTTGCCTGGAGTCCATATAAGGCACCGATTTCATCTCCTTCTCTGGTGATCTGGAAACCTGAAATGTAGGGACCTGTACCTTTGAGATCCAGTACTTTATTCCTCACATCAGAAAAGACCCCTGTAATTCCAAATTTGAAGTCTTTTCCTATTCTGTCATTGTACACAATCTGCAGATCCCATCCTTTGTTTTCAACACTTCCGGCATTCTGAACACCAGCACCCAGTCCGACAATCAGAGGAATAGGAAGTGTAAGCAAGATATCATCCGTATTCTTCACATAGTAATCAAATTCAACATTCAATCTGTTGCGGAAAAAAGATCCGTCGAAACCAAAATTCAACAGTTTGGTAGCTTCCCAGGTGATTTCACGGTTGGCAACCACTGTTTGTGCTGCTGAACTGACAATATTTCCATTAAAGACACCCTGACCCAGCACAAAAGATGATATGTATGGATAATCTCCAATATTCTGATTACCCAAAGAGCCCCATGATGCCCTGAGTTTTAGTAATGACAACCAATCAATCTTACTCAGGAAATTCTCTTTGGAAAGAACCCAACCTGCAGAAAGAGATGGGAAAAATCCAAAACGCTTAAAATCAGCAGCGAATCGAGATGAACCATCATAGCGGGCATTCAACTCAAGCAGATATTTATCACTTGCCACAACATTAACCCTGCCATAATAGGACTGTAATGCCCAGGTAGATGCATCCCCAGTCATGTTTTGATTGAGAGAAGGATAGGCATTCAACTGAACCAGCTCGGGAAAAAGAGAAAGCTCTCGGGAGGCATTGAATGCCTGGCTTCGGTTGTCGGTCTGTTCTGCACCTGCAAGAATATTCAAATCGAGCCACTTGAAAGATGTTGAATAATCAAGCTGTGCCTTTAAATAATTGGTCAGCACATTATTGTGAGAGTTGGTCAAAGCAACTTTATTGGGGTTGCTAAAAAGCAGCGCTTTTGTATCAAAATTGAAGTAGTCAATTTTACGCTGGTTATTGCTACCAAAATTGCTAAAGAATCTGGGCGAATAATTTATATTAACATTTAAACCTTTGAAAGGCTTGTAGTTGGCTTGTAAATTTATTAATGCGGTATTCCCTGTTGTGCTGTTCAGCCCTCCTGCAACAGAATATGCCAATGGATTACCTCCCTCCCATCCTGGACCCCATGAACCATCCGAGAATTTAGCTGCATATATAGGCGGCACTCTGTATACCTGACGAAACAATTCACTGTATCCAATGCTGGGTAAACTTGTGATTTCCCTTCTTAGGTTCATATCAAACTGGAAAGCCAACTTTTCTGATGCCTTATAATCTGCATTAACGCGAAGACTGTATCGCTTGAAGCCTGAATTGTTTACAATGCCATTTTGATCCATGTAGTTCAACGCAGCCAGAAGACGAATTCTATCCGTTCCTCCATTGAGGGTTATGCTTTGTTGCTGCTGCAACCCTTTGGTGAATGTTGCCTTTTGCCAGTCTGTATTGGGATATCGATCAGGATCTAGTGCTCTTTTTGCATTATAATTATTGATATAATCATCGGTGAACTTTGGAGCGGATCCCTCATTTGTGAGTGCTTCATTGTACATTTTCATGAATCCTACAGCATCGAGATACTTGGGTTTATCAACAGGTTGCTGAAACCCGTAAAAAGCATCATAATCCACCTTCATGCTACCCGTTTTGCCTCTTTTAGAAGTAATAAGAATAACTCCAGCTGCAGCCCTAGAACCATATATGGAAGCTGATGCAGCATCCTTTAAGACTGAAATTGTTTCAATATTGTTGGGGTCAATATCACCTATACCTGAAACCACACCATCGATGAGAATCAATGGATCATTGTTCCCAAGCGTACCTATCCCCCTGATTCGAATTTGAGCAGCCTGTCCAGGGACCCCGTTAAATTGAGAAACTGTAACTCCCGGTAATGCTCCCTGAAGAGCAACAGTTGTGTTAAATACAGGTCGTTTGGCAATTTCGGCACCGCTGATAACAGAAACTGCTCCAGTAAGATTAACTTTCTTCTGTTTGCTATAGCCAACAACAACTACCTGGTCCAGCAATTCCGATTGTGGTTCCATAACTACATTCATTCCCCCTGAAGTTGCGGAAACCTCTATTGACCTGAATCCGATTGCCGTAAACTGGAGTATTGATAAACTGCTGACTTCAAGACTAAAAATACCATCTGTATTCGATAGTACTGATAAACCTGTATTCTTCTCAGTAATTGTTGCGTTTTGAACCGCTTTACCATCAGTGGAAACAATCTTACCATTTACCTTAATGTTTTGAGCAAAAACATTTACGACTGTCAATTGAAAAAGAAAGTAAATGATACAATAAAAAAATGTAATCCTTTTTTTCATGTCGAACTATTGAACTATAAACTTATTGATTATGGTAGGATCGAAAAACAGTATACTGTAAACCATCACAATAAAGAATATCGGAAACGAAAACGTCTACGTTTTCGATAGATAGTTTATTTTTAAAACATGGCAAGTATATCATCTGATGACAACTTTAAAAGTAAATTATCCTAAATTGCAATGATAGAAAAAAGATATAAACTATCTATTGTTATCAAAGAATAATGTTCAATAAATAGTATTTTCAATTTATGGCTAGAGTTAAATGCCCAATCTGTAACAAAACAGAAAATATTCTGAAAGCCGGATTAATCAGAAATAAACAACGATACAACTGCAAAAACTGCAACTATCATTTTATAACAGATAAAAAGAAAAAAAATAAAATTCCATTCTTTGAAAAGAGTGACAAGCAGATTACAATGCTTGATATTGCAAGAGCTGCAGGTGTATCAATCACAACCGTTTCAAGAGCATTGAATAACAGATCAGATATCAATGTGAATACCGGTAGAAAAATCAAGGAACTTGCAGTAACAATGAATTACCAACCAAATATTCTGGCACAAAGTCTTGTAAACAGAACTACACATACGCTTGGAGTAATCATCCCTAGCCTTGAAACAACAATTTTTTCAACAATGCTGAGCGGTATTCAGGAGGTGGCTGCAACAGCTGGATACAGGGTCATTATTTGTACTTCAAACGAAAAACATGAAAGAGAAGTAGCAAACATTCAGGCACTTATGAATAACATGATTGATGGCTTACTCATCTGTCATAGTATACATACCAGCACATTTGAACACCTAAGGGTTCACATGAATAAAAGAATACCGATTGTTCAGTTTTACAGAGTGGCTGTTGGACTTAATGTACCTCAGATTTTGGCAGAGGATGAAGCTGGAGCTGAAGCAGTCACAGATTACCTCATCAAAAAGGGATCACAAAAAATTGCAATGCTTTTGGGTCCTAAGGAATTATCGCTTACACAAAATCGACTGAAAGGATATCAAAATGCACTTAGGAAGAATAAAATTAAATTTGATAAAAACTTACTGGCACATGTGGACTTTTCTGATGAAAGTGTTTATACATCTCTTGACAACTGGCTCTCCAGGTTCCCCGAACTTGATGCCATTATTTCCATTTCCGACAAAAGTGCAGCGCAAATCATCACGAAATTGAAAAACAAAAAAATAAATGTACCTAAAAAAATTCGTGTAGTTGGCTTTGGTAATGAATTTGTAGGTGAAATGCTCGATCCAAAACTAACTACATTTGATACGCAAACACGTCACATTGGTGAAGAATCTTCACGGCTACTCATTGAGCAAATTATATCAGGTAAAAGGGATATCATCACAAAGGTTGTACCGGGAAAATTGATCATAAGAGACTCTGCTTAAACTATAATAATGAAAAAAATCTACTTCATATCTATTATTTTATTTGTTCATTGCTACTTAATCAGCTGTAAAACAAATCAGCCCAGAAATGAGCTCCACAAAGAAGCTACACAAATGGCAATGATGAATGCCATGATCTGGCAGGAAGCCAATCCCATATTTGCAAAAAGTCCAACTGACTGGACCAACGGTGCGTATTATCTCGGAGTGGTCAAAGCACATCAGGCGACAAAAGACAAAACCTATCTTAATATCTTGAATGCAATGGCGGTTCGGAATGCATGGAAACCTTGGGAAAGATTTTTTCATGCAGATGACATGAATATCTGCTATAGCTATCTTTATCTGAAATCATTGGGTATTGATGCTAATCTTCAACCGACAGAAACCATTGTTCAAGATCATTTGTACAAACCACATCCCTGGAAGGATGGTGTCAGCGGCAACAAACTGGAAAAAAATGAACCCGATGAAAAAGCTATCCTGTGGTGGTGGTGTGATGCGCTTTTCATGGCTCCGCCAGTCATTACATTATATTCAAAATTATCTAAAAACGAATCTCTGCTGAAAGAAATGGATAAATACTACGGACAATGTTATAATCTTCTATACGACAAAGAACAGCATCTCTTTTCCAGGGATATGCGTTTCCTGGTGAAAGGTACTGCATCAGACATAAAAGAACCTAATGGTAAAAAAGTTTTTTGGAGCAGAGGAAATGGGTGGGTATTGGCTGGACTGGCACTCATTTTAACAGATATGCCCAAAAATTATCCCAACCGTTTTTTTTATGAAAATCTTTTCATAGAAATGTCTAGCGTGATTAAAGAACTTCAACCTGCAGATGGTCTTTGGCGAACAAGCCTGCTTTCACCTGAATCGTATAATCATGGTGAAGTAAGCGGAAGCGGATTTTACACTTTTGCATTGGCCTGGGGTATCAATAATGGCTTGTTAAGCAAGTCAGAATTTAAACCAGTGGTCACAAAATCATGGCAAGCAATAATGGCTTGCCAGAAAGAAAATGGAAAAGTGGGATGGGTTCAAAATATTGGAGCAAATCCAATGCCTGCAACAGCAGATAGCTGGCAAAACTTTGGCACTGGAGCATTTCTCATGGCTGGTAGTGAAATTTTAAAACTGAAATAGCGCCTGCCCACCCACAAAATATTTTGATGTGGAATAAAAAGGCAAAAAATGTTTTAGAAATTTTTCGCTTTCATGAACGGATCATCCGGACAAAGTTTTTTTGATTGATAATTTGCCGCTGCTGCTTCACATTGATTTCGCAGTTTTAATAGCACAGGGGCATATTTGACATTAGTAGCCAGATTATTTTGCTCCAACGGATCATTTTTGAGGTCATACAATTCATCCGGAGCTGATATCAATCTATACCGAAAATACTTCCATCGTTCGGTGCGTATTCCTTCACTAGAGGGGATGTCAGGCAAGTCCCACAAATGTTCCACCAGAATGGCATCCCGCTTCAGCTGTACATTTTGTTTTTTTAGAAAGGGAACAAGGCTCTGACCCTGGTACTCTTTGGGTATGGTAACCCCGGCTAAATCAAGCATTGTTTTGGTGACATCGATGTTCAGTACCATATTTTCCACATTTATGGATTTCTTTACCCGTGGGTCATAAACGATAAGTGGAATCCTGATAGATACATCATACATGAGCCACTTGTCAGCCAATTGCCTATCGCCCAGAAAATAGCCATTGTCGCCCATGATGATGATAACCGTATTCTTTTCTATCCCTTTCTCCTTCAACTTTTGCCTGATTAACCCTATTTCTTTGTCAATTTCAGTGATCATTCTGTAATACCCTCTCACCATTTGCTGGTACTTTTCTGGTGTATCAAATCTCCATTTCCACCTTACCCGGTTAAACCCGGCCCTGACTTCTTTCGGCAGCTGGTTGAAATACTTATCCTCACCCAATAAAGGCTCAGGAATTATCGCATCCCTGTACAATTCATCAGACTGCTGCTGCCAGAAATACTGCTCAGCGGAATTATCATGCCCGTGTGGGGCACTGAATGAAAGTGAGAGACAAAATGGTTTGTCCGGCGATGACTGCTCTATAAAATTCAAAGCCTGGTATCCCGTGTAACGGGTCAAATGAACCGTATCCTGTCCGATCTTCTTATAGAAATATCCTCTTCTATCCGGACTGCCACTTCTGTCATAAAAATCACTTTCATTAAAATACTGAGCAGCAGAATCCACTATTACCCCCAACTTGCCAAAAAAACCGACCTGGTACCCATTTTCTTTCATCAGTTTTGGATACATGATAGAAACATATGGCTGCTTTAACCTGGGCTTCTGAAAGGTATATCCGTGTGTTCTTTCGTATAATCCAGTTAAAATGGATGCCCGGCTTGCAGCACAAATTGGAGTTGTGGAAAAAGCATTTTTGAAATAGGTACCTGCATTTGCCAAGGCATCCATTTCAGGAGTCTTTACAATTGGATTTCCGGCAAAACCCAAGGCATCCCAACGCTGATCATCAGTCAGGATGAAAATTATGTTGGGTTTTCCAGTTTGCCCATTCAACGAAATGGATATCAAAATAAAGACTATAAGACTTGGAATTGATCGCTTACTATGACCGCTAAAATTCATTTATAGATTTTATAGGAGTTGAAATCGAATGGATAATTGAATTCATCCATAATTTAGGAAAGTTTTACCTGATTTTGAATAGGATCCGCTTAATTGCCTCAGAGATTGGCCTCATGCACCGAATAATTCTTTTTTCATTACCTTTACCCCCCACTGAAATCTTTATTAATTTATGGCAGAGATCAGTACTAGACAATTTTTGGAGTTTGAGAAGCCGATCAAAGATCTTTTTGACCAGATTGAGCAATTGAAAAAAACTGCTGAAAAAAACAACCTGGACCTCACGGACTCCATCAGGCAACTCGAAGAAAAAATTGAGGAGAAGAAAATTGAGATTACCCAAAACCTGACCAGCTGGCAGAAAGTGCAACTTAGTAGGCACCCTGACAGGCCTTATACCCTTTCATATATTGAAAGAATATGCACCGACTTTGTTGAATTGCATGGCGACAGGAATTTCAAAGACGATAAAGCCATTGTTGGTGGTTTTGGGAAAATAGACGGACAAACGGTCATGATCCTGGGTCAGCAAAAGGGTACCAATACCAAAACGCGTCAACTCAGGAACTTTGGCATGGCAAACCCAGAGGGTTATCGCAAAGCCCTGCGTTTAATGAAACTTGCTGAAAAATTCAATAAACCTGTTGTGACGCTTGTAGATACTCCTGGCGCATTCCCGGGTATTGAAGCGGAAGAACGCGGACAGGGAGAAGCTATTGCCAAAAATATTTTTGAGATGCTCCGGTTAAAAGTACCGGTAATTTGCATCATCATTGGAGAAGGTGCATCTGGCGGTGCCATGGGAATAGGCGTGGGAGACCGCGTTTATATGATGGCTAATACATGGTATACCGTCATCTCTCCTGAGAGCTGCAGTTCTATTTTATGGAGAAGCTGGGAACAAAAGGAAAAAGCAGCAGAAGAGCTGAAACTGACCTCAGACCATATGCTTGGGTTTGGATTAGTAGATGGAATCATTCCTGAACCGGTTGGAGGTGCTCACTGGAATCCGGATGAAGCTGCAGCAATGTTGAAAAAGCAAATATTATCTGCACTCGATGAGCTGAAACCTTTAGAAGCGGAAACACGAATAGATCAACGGATAGATAAATTTGCCAATATGGGCAGGTGGATTGAAGAAAGTCAAAATGTTTAATACCCCATGATTAATCATCCTTTTTCAGGTACAGGAGTAGCCATAGTAACCCCCTTCAT
>CANHUF010000004.1 GCA_947463715.1 Sphingobacteriales bacterium | reverse complement strand
CTTGAATCCGTAGCTGAATGATTCTGCTGTTTCCGAACCCAGATCAGGGTTGCCACCGCCCAGGTTGTAGATGTCGTACTGCTGCTGACGTCCCTGGGGATCACGATCAGAGGTATTCGGCTGCGGAACACCAAATATTGAGGTGATCAGGCCTAAGTTTGGAGCAACAAACGACGTGCCCCATGAACCGTGAACCGAGACGCTGCTAATGGGCATCCATGTAAATCCTGCCTTTGGATTGAATTCTCCAGCAAGTCGGTCATAGTTGTCGTATCTGCCCGCCAGTGACAACGTCAATTCTTCAATCCCCGGCATTGCATTTGCGCCACTTACGAGCGGGACAACAATCTCAGCAAACACTGCGTTCACACCACGATCTATGTCATCATCACGGACAATCTGGTAGAAGCTGCACGTGGGACATCCGGCGCTCTGTAACTGGTTTGCTCGCTGGCCACGGTAACTGCCGCCAATTGCCGCTCGAACATCACCACCCGCTATCGCAAACAAAGGACCATCTGCCTTGACTGACAGTTCGGTTAAAGACTGCGAAGTGTCATTCAACTGCGTAAACCCGTTGTTGATCTGAGCCAGCACCGCAGGGTCGTTCCCTTTAATGTTAAACGGATCAAATTTTCCCTCCAGAGCTAGTCTCTGCAAATTCTGCAGATCCAGACCCGGATCATCATTCCAGTCATTAGTTTTGGACTTGTGAAGCATGACGGTCGCTTGCCATTCACTTCCGAGATCAATATCAGCACCACCGGTGAAACCCATCACCTCTGATGTTGCATTACGGTAGCGATGGCCAAAATAGCCAACACCATCACCGCGTATGTTTTGGCTATTTACACCGGTGGCATTTGCGCCTGCTGGAATGCGAAAGAATGGACTGGTTCTCGGAAGGTTAAACTGAAATCTGCCACCATTGCCCCACCCTCCAAACCGCCAGCTGTTATAGTCGGAATAGTTAAGTTCCGACCAGACTTCCACTCTGTCATTCAGTTCATAGCGGGCTGTGGCCAGCATCGCATGGCGTTCACCATTAGAGGCGTTGTGCGCATCTCCATCCGGGTTGCAAAGATAGGTACCTGGCGTCAGGTTTGGGCCCGCATAATTCACTCGATTAAAGTTTACGCGCGGGAATTCACAATTCTGTGTTCTCCAGTCACTGTAACCCAGAGGCCTGTGATCGGCATCAGCAGACAGAGGGAATTCGCTCAGTGTAGGCCTGATGTGCTCGGAATATTCATAAGCCACCATGACGTTACCGCGATCATAACGCTTACCCCAAATTGCTCCAAGGTTGGTGTTTTCCCAGGATGTATCCGGGTCATGAGTCAATGTAGAACTGATCTCCAGACCTTCAAAATTTCGTCTATAGATAAAGTTTACAACCCCGGCGACGGCATCAGATCCGTAAATTGCTGATGCACCATCGGCAATAACTTCGACGCGCTCGATACCAATTGTTGGCAGAATGGCAGGGTCTGGAAATACAGCCTCACCACCCACATCGGCCATACGGTGACCGTTAAAAAGTGTCAGTGTCGAGTAAATGCCAAGGTTATGAATAATTGGCTGATAACCTGCCGTCCTGAATCTGTTCGATGTTGAAACATCCGCTTCTGTTCCGAAATTCGAGATCTGAGGCACATTGGACAAAGCGTCACGAATGTCGACTGGCGAATCTGTTTCTATATCCGCCCTACCATAGGTTATTGGCTCAGAACCTACGGGCGCAATGCCACGAATGCTTGTTCCGGTGACTACAATTTCCTCGACTGCTACTTCTTGCCCGTCAGTTGCCGTATCTGAAACATCTACAGTGACTACCTGGGCAAAAGCTGCGTATGGCGCAACACCAAGAATACTGGCGATAGAAGCACTCAAAAGCAATTTCTGAAATTTATTGTAATTTTGTTTCACGATTGGCTGCTCTCCATTTGAGATTTTATTGTGCAATTTGTACGACATGCATCAATCGGCGAGGGCGTTGCCGGTTGCTAATGACTGACAAAAGCGCCGATTTTTTTGGTAAGCCCGGTACCAATTCTGTTATGCATACTGTATACAGTAATCGATATTGCACATTGTATTCAGTTTTGTCAACACTCGCGGCCTCAATCAATATCTTTAGAAGGTCCACCGAAATCGCATCATCAAAAATGGATCAAGGACTGCGTTCCGTTGCTCGGTCTCCTTCAGCGTACCGGACGATCGCAAACCGTCGTAAACCAATTGTTCGCGCTCCAGGTCTCTTGAGGTTAAGTTATCGATCTGAGTTCGTACCAGCAGGTTATGTCGCGGACGCCAGTCCCAGTAAGCACGCCAATTTCCAGTGCTGCGCTCTGTGATGATTTGGTCAACCCGGTAAGACGTCTCTTCAAATGCCAGATCACCGATGATTCCAAGTGTGCTGTTTAAATCAGGGAATTCCCTGGTGTAGGTGAGACGGCCTTCGAAGGGCTTGTCATTGGAAATCCCCCGCTCTCTACCTGTAACAGGGTCTATGACCTCAGATTGCGACCAGGTGGCATCAAACTGAACCCGACCTAATCCAGGGCCATAAGACTCGAATGGCAGAGTTAGGGACAATTCGATTTCATCCCGAACCCCCTTTCTGATGTTGCCCGGCGCAACAAATCCTGAAATCAGTACCAGATCCACCACGTCATTGATCCAGGCATGTGAATAGCTGATATTGACTGCCCCACCATTAAGGATTGGTTGCTCAATTCCCGCCTCTAACCGCCATGCGTTCTCCGGAGCCAGATCAGGATTCCCTGCATTAACGGTATTGGATGAGAACTCACTGCCCGCCACAAAATCACCAAAATCAAGCTGGCCGACTTCTTTCTCCAATCCGATGCGGAGCTGAGTGCCAGACCTTGTCGAGTAGGCTGCCAAAATACGAGGCTTGATGAATGCGAATTGATTTTCAGCTTCTGCACCGCCACTGACTGAAATTTTGGAAATTTCGGCGCGTAGACCTGCTCCCAACGAGACGCTGTCGGAGGGGCGCATCGTCATCAGGGAAAAAATCTCTCCACGCACTTCGTCGACCTGCACGGTATCGGCTGGCAATGGAACGCTCTGACTATTTCGCCGCAGCCTTGAACTTGAATCCAGAAAATTAAACGCCCCCTCGGCGCCTGCTTCAACATCTAACGAGGATGACAACTGTCTGCGCCACGTACCTCGCATAACAGTCTCACCCTCGCGTTCATCCTCGACTGACTCCTGTAACATTGATTTAGTTGTACGACTGGAATGTTCGTCCTCAACCTCAATAGTTTGCAATGCAAGCAATTCAAAACCATCGCCGTTAGCCAGGGTAGTGCTGTAATCACCGCCGAATTCGATACGCGACGCTTGACTTGCACCTTCTACCGACTCGGCAGCGTTAACGCCTGCAGCAGATTTCAGAATTGAAAGCTCGTTTTCGACATCCTCCTGACTTGATGCGGCGATGTTTAGTCGGAACAGCCCATGATCGGTATCCCACTCCATCGCACCCGAGAGGTTTAACTGTTCCGTATAGTTATCTGCAGAAAAATTGCCGCCCTCTAGCAGACGACCTTGGGCGTCGAGCAAACTGATTCTGCCTTCGCCTGACTCGTTTTCCTCCAATTCCGACCGGTATTCTGCGGCCATCTCCAATAACAATAGATCTGATTGGCGAGTTTGCTCGAGCCTGACTATTTTTCCCGGTGTGCCTTCAGCGTAACGCTTTGCAAATGCTTCAACTGCACTGATGGTGGAGGTCCCCGACCGTCGAATAACGTTAACAACGACAGGTTGACCTTGCATATCTATCCCAGCGGCGCCGCCACGAATGATATCGATGCGCTCGATTTCGGATGCGGGAATACGACGAAGCAGCATCCTCAATCCCGTTGTTTTAGATGAAGGCCGACGCCCATTGATCAGTACATTGCCCGCAGCACCCGAAAATCCTCTGCTGTTGTCTCCCTCTCGAAACGTAAATCCCGGGACCAGTCCGACCAGATCAAAGGCATTGACGGGGCTTTGATTTGCAAAAAATTCGACAGGATAGGATGTCGTTCCAGTGCTTCCGCTGGCCTGGGTTGCGGGATTTTCATTCATGCCTGTTACTTCTTCTTGCGCCGAGCTGTGGTTGACGAATGCAGTTGTCACTGCAAAAAACACTGCCGAATGAACCAGATTATTCATTTGTGCGCCTCAAAGTCAGAATGGTAAATTCTAGAAACGGCGAGTCCAGCTCGCGATAATACTGTATACAATATACTAAAAGGCGAATGGTGTTAAATGAAAACTAAATGAGTCGCACAGAAAGGATTTTCCGTAGAGGTCTATGACCTAGGTACTTTCTGGAAAGAACTTTCGGAAAAGACAAAACAACTAGTCGCAGACTGTTTTATACGTTTGTGATGGATTTGGGCTGTGGGCCGCCGGCCGCCCAATCTAGCAACTCAATGGTATGTACGACGGGGATCTGAGTCCCTTGAGTTATTTGTGCCAAGCAGCCCAGATTACCTGTTGCGATAACATTTGGGCTTGTTGCTTCCAGCGCTGATACTTTGCGATCGCGAAGTCTGGTCGCGATCTCAGGTTGCAGGATGTTGTAGGTACCCGCTGAACCGCAGCAAAGGTGTTTCTCCTTGGGCTCGACGACTTTAAATCCAGCAGCTTTGAGCAACGCAATTGGTTCATCTATGATCTTCTGCCCGTGTTGCATGGAACACGCGGACTGATATACCACTGTTATAGCCTTACGAACATCGATCTCATTTTCTGCAACAGGTTGAATACTGATTGATGAGAGCAACTCAGTGATATCTTTTGCCAGTGACGTCACTTTGGCAGCCCGTTCTGACCACACAGGATCATTCTTGAACATATATGCATAATCTTTGATGCTGGTACCGCAGCCAGATGCGGTTACCACAATAGCGTCTAGTCCGCCCTCTTCTTCCATCAATGCAGACCACGCCGCAATATTCGCCTTTGCCATTGCATGAGATTGCTCGGTTTTACCCAAATGATGGGGCAAAGCTCCACAACATCCCACACCTGGGGCAACAATCACATCCCTGCCAAGGCGAGTCAGTAAGCGTATGGCAGTGGCATTGATATGGGGTGCGAGTACAGGCTGGGCGCAACCTGTCAATAGCGCCACTCGCCCCAAGCGCACACCTTGCGCGGCGAAGACCTGTGCATCCTCTGAGACATCACGTAAAGGCAACTTTGCAGGGGCCATTTGCAGCATGGCCTTCAATCGCGACGGCAACAATGCTGCGAAAGGTCGTCCTAACGGCGATAACTTGAGGAGGAACCTGAAAATTTCGCGGCGAGGCAAGACAAACGCAAGAAAGTTACGCAACCAGCGATCGTGCCATGTTCTGACATGCTTCTCTTCGATATAGGCGCGGGCCTGATCAATCAAGTGCATATAGTTCACACTCGAGGGACATGTCGTCATGCACGCCAGGCACGACAAACATCTGTCGATATGCTTTACAGTTTCAGCGCCGGGCGGTTGATCACTCTCCATCATCTCCTTGATCTGGTAAATTCGGCCACGTGGACTATCAAGCTCATCACCGAGCAATACATACGTAGGGCAAGTTGCCAGGCAAAAGCCACAATGAACACATGTTCGTATGGCCTTTTCGGAGACGATCATGGTTGGTTGAGAGAGCTGGGCATCGCTAAACTTAGTCTGCATGAATGTTCTCGTACATACGGCCCGGGTTGAACACTCCGTCTGGATCGAACTGAAGGCGTACCCGTTGATTCATTAATGCGAGCGGCTGCGGTAATGGCTGAAACGGACTCACCACGGATCTGATGCGCTCGTCTGCCCGAATTAAGGTAGCGTGACCATCATTCCCGGTAACCTCTGCCAGCAATTGGCGGATTCTGAAGGCGTCAGCATCCATATTATTGGGTGTCTCAAACCAGATACCGCCACCAGCCCAGTCAAAGAAAAATCGTCCATTTAACTCTTGTGCAAGTCGCTTCCCGAGGTGCGCACCACAGGCCGGAGGTACCGAGAGAAACCAGAGCGGGGATTCACCAAGAGCAAAATAGTGGGCGCCTCCTATTTCTTTCCAAAGCACCTTGGAGAGTTCTTTATCAAGAATCTTTGTTGAAGCCGACTGCCTGAATACTTTGGAAAGCTCGTCCAACCCTGTCATTACTGACAATCCAAATCCTTCAAGGCGCAGCAAGGTAACAGACTCACCCATGGATTGAATCTCGGCTACTGAGGAGTGACATGCTATATCCATTGGTAAAAAGGCAGCCGACGATACCTGTGCCGTCATGTCCCTGAAAACATCCTGAATAACCGTGGAAGCCTCGTCTACATCGAGACCACACAACACAAAGGTTGCTGACTCTGGCGCTTTAGGCAGCACTTTCAATGTCAGCTCTACAACGACACACAGGGTTCCGAAACTACCGGTCACCAATTTGGGCAGATCAAACCCTGTGACATTTTTGACAACACGCCCACCGGCTGAAAACAACTCCCCTGACCCGTTTATAGCCTTAACACCCAACATAAAATCGCGGGCAGCACCGGCAGTCAGCCGTCGGGGACCACCGCGCCCGCTCATGATTGCGCCGCCAATTGTGCCCCGGTCTCCCGCTTGTCCCCAGAGTGGGCCGTAGTCCGGAGGCTCAAAAGCAAGATGCTGACCATGACTTTCAAGCAAACTGTTCACATCACTCAACAGGGTGCCAGGTGCAACAACCAGAATCAGCTCTTCCGGCTCATACAATTGAATCCCCTTTAAACCAGAAACATCCAATGTAATGCTGGCATCAACTGGCCGCCCAAGTTGCCGTTTTGAACCATTACCCACTATTTCCAACGAGTACCCGGATCGAATTGCGTCATTCACTGATGATTGAACCGCACTGACATTTTCCGGTTTCCATACTGCTCTCATAGTCAGAACCGCTCCACATCAGGAAAACGCATTTCTCCACGATGGACATGCACGCGCCCTTGCTCGGCGCAGCGATGCAATGTTGGGAAAACTTTTCCCGGATTCAATAATCCATCAGGGTCAAAGGCGCACTTGAGCCTTTGCTGCTGATCCAGATCAGTTTGGGTGAACTGAACCTCCATCAAATCACGCTTTTCCACTCCGACCCCATGCTCACCGGTCAGCACGCCGCCGAGCTCAACGCAAAGTTTCAGGATAGCTGCACCGAATGCTTCAGCGCGCTCCAACTCTCCTTGCAGATCAGCGTTATATAAAATCAATGGATGCAGATTGCCATCACCCGCATGAAATACGTTGGCAACTTTTAAACCAAAAATTTCGGACAATTCCGCAATCTCTCGCAGGGCTCGCGGCAACATGCGGCGGGGAATAGTGCCATCCACACAATAATAATCTGGAGAAATCTGCCCGATCGCAGGGAAAGCAGCTTTACGACCAGCCCAGAATTTTTTTCGCTCTGCCTCTGAATTAGAGAGTCGTGTTGAAACCGCACCGAATTTGCGACCCGTGGCAGAAACCATGTCGACAAAATGATCCACCTCAACTGGCGGGCCATCCAGCTCCACCAACAAAAGTGCCTCAACGTCCAAAGGATACCCGGCATGAACAAAAGACTCGGCGGCGTGTATCGCTGTTTTGTCCATGATCTCCATGGCGGCAGGAATCAAACCTTTTGCGATGATATCCGCAACACATGCACCTGCAGACTCTACGTCGGCAAATCCAAGCAGCAACGCTCGTTGAGTCTCAGGCGAGCGCAGTACCCGCACAGTGACTTCTGTCACAACCCCCAGCAAACCCTCTGAGCCACAGATTAACCCGAGCAAGTCCAACGCCTGCGGGTCCAGATGTTTGCCGCCTAGACGCAGAATACTTCCATCCATCAATACCAGTTCCACACCCAGAATATTGTTGGATGTCATCCCATATTTGAGGCAATGCACTCCACCGGAGTTCTCTGCAACATTGCCACCTATCGAGCATATTATCTGACTGGAAGGATCGGGCGCGTAATAAAATCCTTTATCTGAAACCGCATCCGTTACCGACGCATTGGTCACTCCTGGCTGAACCACAACACAGCGGTTCGCAAGATCCACTTCCAGAATGCGGTTAAATTTCCCAAGGGCAAGCACTATGCCGTCCTCAAGCGGCAGGGCTCCACCTGAAAGTGACGTCCCAGATCCTCTTGGGACTACCTTTAGCCCAACTTGATGGCAGTACGCTAACACCTGAGAAACTTGTTCCACAGTTTCAGGCAGAACCACAAGCATGGGTCTTTGACGATAGGCAAGTAATGCGTCGCATTCATATGCAGCGAGTGACGCATGATCATCAATCACGCCCTCACCCGGAACAATCGCCCGCAGCGCATTCAAAAATTCCCCGCGCCGCTTGAGCAGCGCGGAGTCAGGAGCTGGCATCAGCATGAGATCAACTCAATCTGCGCCAAGGGATCACCAATTGAGATTGTTTGCCCAATTGTTCGATTCCCAGTGACACCGTATCGCCAGCCTTGAGATAAAGCGGTGGCTTTTGTCCCAAGCCAACACCCGGAGGAGTGCCAGTTGTAATTATATCGCCGGGTTCCAGGGTCATAAATCGACTGACGTAACTGACCAGATTTGCTACAGAAAAAACCATCGTTCGGGTATTGCCAGTCTGCATACGTGTGCCATTGAGCTCAAGCCACAGGTTCAGATTCTGCGGGTCACCTATTTCATCCGCTGTCACCAGCCAAGGACCGATCGGCCCGAAAGTGTCACAACCTTTGCCTTTATCCCACTGACTACCACGCTCAAGCTGGAACTCCCTCTCTGAAACATCGTTGACCGTGAGATAACCCGCAACATATTTCAGCGCATCAGCTTCGTCCACATATCGGGCAACAGATCCAATCACTACACCTAACTCAACTTCCCAGTCTGTTTTAACTGAGTCTTTAGGCAGCATAATTGGATCATCAGGGCCTTGTATGCAAGATGTTGCCTTGGTGAAGAGAATGGGTTCAGAGGGTATAGGCATATTCGATTCTGCAGCATGGTCTGCATAGTTAAGACCAATAGCCAGAAATTTTCGGGTCCCGGTGATTGGCGCACCATAACGGTGTGTTCCAGTCACAAGTGGTAATGACTGCGGATCAATGCTGGCAAGCTGGGACAAACTCTCTGGGAGCAATGTATCGGGCGTGATGTCACTTACAATTCCAGACAGATCACGCACATTGCCCGAAGAATCCAGCAAGCCTGGTTTTTCAAGTCCAGCAGGACCATAACGAAGCAGTTTCATAACTCAATCCTCATTGAACTAGTGCCTGGCAGACCTTCAGTGGTTGTGCCGAGGAGTTTTGTTGGCTACACCACGATATTTAACCGCAAACTCCAATACGGCGCCTGTATCTAATCCACCAACATGTGCCCGGTAGAATTCTTGCCAGGGTGTTTGTGATTCGACGACTGCGGGTATATGTGCTCTTTTACGCGCCGCGATCTCTTCGTCCGGCAACATGACGTCACAACGGCGCTTGTTGATGTCTATCCGCACGACATCGCCTGTACTCAACCAGCCCAGACCACCGCCAATCGCCGCTTCTGGGGAAGCATGCAGAATTGCGGGGGTATCGGCTGTACCCGATTGCCTGCCATCTCCGATGACGGGCAACCCAGAAAAACCTCGTTTCAGCAGATCATCTGGCGGCTGCATGTTAACCACCTCAGCAGCACCAGGCCAAGCAACCGGGCCAGCGTTCCTGATGACCAGAATAGATGTTTCATTTATCCCCAACTCTGCGTCATTGATTCGCAAGTGATAATCCTCAGCACTATCAAATACAACAACCCTTCCTTCGATAATATTTTCCGAACCCGGTGTACTCATAAATCTCTTTCGGAATTCTGCAGAAATCACACTGGTTTTCATGACTGCGAAGTCGAAGAGATTGCCAGACAACACCAGTAATCCAGCATTCTCTCTCAAGGGCGCCTTCATGGGGCGAATCATCTCTCGGTCCCATGTTTCAGCACCTTGCAAATTTTCACGCAAGCTTTTTCCGTTTACCGTGGGTCGATCGGCATGCAATATTCCGGCATTCATCAATTCCCATAATATCGCAGGCACGCCGCCAGCCCGGTGAAAACGTTCGCTCAAAAACCGCCCAGCGGGCTGCATATCGAGAATCAGTGGTAGTTCGTAGCCATGTTCAACCCAGTCCTGTGCGGTAATTTCCACACCAGCATGGCGCGCCATTGCATGAATATGGGGCTGAGCATTAGAAGATCCACCCACCAGCGTTGTCATTGCAATAGCATCCAAAAACCCTTCCCGACACAGTATTGACGAGGGTCTGACATCCTCGTAGGCCATGTCAACAATGCGTCTGCCGGTTTCATAAGCGACCTGACCCCTTTCGCGATAGGCAGCAGGGATCGCTGCGGCACCAGGCAGCGTCATGCCCAAGGTCTCTGCGATCGCATTCATGGTGGACGCAGTACCCATCGTGTTGCAATGACCAACAGAGGGGGCAGACTCAGATGCAACTTCGATAAACTGGTCTTCACTGATTTCACCGGCAGCGAGTTTTCTGCGAGAACGCCATATTATCGTTCCGGAACCTACCAACTCTCCGTTGTGCCAGCCGTCGAGCATCGGCCCACCATTCAGAACAATCGCCGGGATATCTACAGTCGATGCTGCCATTATCGCAGCCGGCGTTGTTTTGTCGCATCCCGTCGTCAGCACCACTGCATCAATCGGATATCCGTGCAAGATCTCAACCAGCGACATATAAGACAAGTTGCGATCAAGTGACGCTGTCGGTCGCCGACAGTTTTCAAAAATAGGATGCACGGGGAACTCCATCGGAATACCTCCCGCGTCTCTGATTCCGTCTCTGATACGTTGTGATAACTGAAGATGGACACGGTTGCAGGGGGAAATATCCGAACCGCTTTGAGCAATGCCGATAATAGGTCTACCGCTTCTCAACTCTTCAAGCGTCAACCCATAATTCATGAAACGCTCAAGATATACCGCTGTCATATCACTGCGGCTTGAATCCGCGAACCATTCTCTGGAACGGAACGGCTTTAAGGGCTTTCGATTATTCAAGTTTTTTGCCTTTTCTAACCATGTTCAGTTAATCATATTCTAGGATCACATTTAATTGCTCTGATCAGGAAAGATTATTGCGTCCCCACTCAATAACACTTCTGTTGTTTTCTTCCTCAGCCAGTAATTGTTCTGCTGCAGAAAGATGTTCTACATAAGGCAATTCGGTCGCATGTTCATTCACCCATTGCATATGCCTCGCCAATCGATCAGCGCTGTAGTCCGGCATACTTGCCCAGTATTTCTGCGTAAGACATGGCACTTTTAATGGATCGCGCGTAATTATTTCAGCCGCGAATTTCAGATTCGGATTGCCAGCTCTGAGGATATTCCATAGCGCCATCTGATCAGTTGCGCCCTCTCCCATGCGAACTTCAGACAACAAAAATCCTTCATTGTAGGCTGCGACACCCATTTCCTTCATAGATACCATCAACGCAAACGGCGCAAGTTTGGTACAGGTCTCTTCAGGCAATTCGATGAGTGACAAGTTGTTGCCCGGATCAACAAGGGCACCCAGGTATTCACTCGATACTGTTTTCAGGAAATCAACATGCTCATCGACCGACCTGTCCTTATGATTTTCTAAGGCGATCTTCACACCAAGTCGTTCAGCGATTGGCAGGCACTTAAGAACAATTGCGTTTGCCTCGTCACGCCAAGACTCGAATTGTTCTCGCGAAGTGAATGACTCATACCTTCGACCCGTAGCACCTTCTGGCATTCGACTCACGTATCTTACGACGTTGCCGCCCACAGCAAGCGTATCGCGCAGTGATTGCTCAAAGGCATCTGTACTCTCACTCAGAGATCGAGGAGGCCGGGCATTTCCTTCGAACCACATACCCAGCTCATCCAATCTGCGACGCAGAGCAGCAAGATCCCCGGTCGGACTGAATTGGACACCGCCAGCACCAAGCGATCGACAATACTCTATAAACGCTATCGCATCATCACCCAATGCAGGGCGGATACCCATACCGTCGCGATTGTTGCCCATGCCGGCCGAGGAGATACCAACAGGAGAAATCGGGGGCGAATCCTGCGCAAGCAAATACCCGCCGGACAACCCCGCCGCACTCAATACCGCACTGCCCTTGATAAACTGCCGCCTGGTCAACATGATTTTATTCTCCGGTTATTTCAGCGGCCAACGATGCTGAAAACTATTTTGTGGTCCAACCACCATCAATCACGATATCTGTGCCCGTAATAAACCCCGCCAGATCAGAGCAGAGATAACAGGCAAGCCCGCCAATCTCCTCGACTTTACCCCAACGGCCTACCGGGAGAGCCGCAAGAAATTGTGCGTTTGCCTCAGGGTCATTCATCACTGCATGATTCATCTCCGTTCCGAATGGCCCGGGACTGATGCCGTTAACCGTAATACCTTCGCCCGCCAGCTCCAGAGCCAATGCCCGGGTAAAACCAAGTAATCCCGATTTAGCTGAGGAATAAGGTGTTCTGCCTGGTAAAGAGACATGACTCAAAATTGAGGTCATATTGATTATGCGTCCATAACCGGTACCTTTCATACCCGGCACAAAAGCGCGACTTACCAGAAAAGTTGATCTCAGGCTGGAATCGATCACGCCTTCAAACTCGTCGAGACTCAAATCCACCAGGTGTTTCCGACAGTTCGTGCCCGCATTGTTGATTAATATCTGTGGCGCTCCAAATTGCCCGATAACTTCAGACGCGATTCGTGATACATCCGCCTCGCAGGTAACATCACCCATGAAATATGCGGCCTTTCCGCCCAGAGCAATAATTTTGTCACGAACACCTGAAAGCTTGACTTCATCGCGGGCTACCAATGCGACACTTGCCCCGGAGGCAGCCAACGCCAGTGCCATAGCCTCGCCTAACCCACGACTGCCCCCCGTTATAACAGCAACCCTGCTGCTCAAATCAATTTTCATACCAGACCCTTTATTTGCTTTCAGGACTAACCGAGAAATGGAGACTTAAACCACACCGCCTTGTTTGCGCGTAATTCCAACAAAAGCATTCGTTTAAACACGATCAACGGTGGTATATTGTATACATCTAGTCGATGGAGTCAATTGCAAAGTTTGGTGTAATAGATTGGTACATAAAAGCAAACCCTGACCATCAGCCTGATTAGGACAGCAACTATGAAAGATTTAGATCCAGTCAAACGCAGCGTTTACAGGCTTTATGACCAGTACTGCCACGGAGAAATTGACCGCCGCCAATTTTTCAAACGCGCAGCAGCGATGAGCATTGGGGGGCTATCCGCGCTCTCTATTGCGGAATCCCTGATCCCCGACTACGCAAAGGCTCAAGAGATTTCATTTACAGATGAGCGCATCAAACCGCGTTATGTTGAATATTCATCGCCCGGTGGAAATTCCGGGGCAATGAAAGGTTATTTGGTCGCTCCCGCCGGCGAAGGGCCTTTTCCTGCCGTGTTGGTTATGCATGAGAATCGGGGGCTTAATCCTTATATTGAAGATGTTGCGCGCCGCGCCGCAGCTGCAGGATTCCTCGCTCTTGCGCCAGATGGACTTTCCCCGGCTGGTGGCTACCCCGGCAATGATGATGACGGGCGCGCCATGCAAAGCGCACTGAACGCTGACAAACTTCGTATCGATATGCTCAATAGTGCAAAATTTCTAAAAGAGCATGAATTGTCCACGGGAAAACTGGGGGCAACCGGATTTTGCTGGGGTGGCGCGACCACAAACTATCTTGCTGTCAATATGGGAGAGGATCTTCAGGCGGGGGTACCGTTTTACGGCCGTGCACCCGCCACGAGTGATGTTCCCAAAATTAGGGCCGCAATGCTGGTCCACTACGCCGAAGATGACGATGGCGTGAATGCAACCAAAGCAGATTATGAAGCTGCGTTAACCGCCCATGGCGCAACGTTTGAAATGCATACCTATTTAGGCACGTTGCATGGTTTTCATAACAATTCGACGCCTCGCTACAACAAAGAAGCTGCTGAACTGGCATGGCAACGCACAGTCGCCTTTTTCAACACACATCTTCGTGACTGAGAATCCAGGCTTAGATGTCATGCCTGCATGTGACTGCATACATAACGGGAGTTTTACCGAATGCTCATCTTGAAATCCAAAACAGCAGGCCTCTCTTTAGCAGGCCAAAGCGTTTTGAATAACAGCTCCCTGATTAATGGTATGGATAGGCCAATATTCAGAGTTAGATTCCCGCAATTTGCACAAATAGGAACTATCACCCTTGCGATTGTCATGCAGGATGCCACTGCTCAAAATCTCAACAGCTCAACCGAGGTCGATACACCCGTAGTAGAGGAAATCGTAATTGTTGACACTCGCCTGAATATCACGACTTATGGTGTAGGAGACAGTCTTTCAATTGGCTCAACTGAATTGGAAAGAATACAGCCAGTTGACGCCGAACAACTTTTCCAACGTCTGCCTGGGTTTACCGTGAGTCGCCCCGGTGGTGCTGGCGGAGTGTCCGAGATTTTTTTGCGAGGTGCGGAGTCTAATTTTACGGCAGTGTACGTTGATGGAGTCAGGGTGAATAACTCTGCAAACACCCGTGGTGGATCGTTCGACTTCTCAATGTTAGATCTCTTCGGCATAGGCCAACTGGATGTGGCAACTGGCGCCATGTCAGCCATTTACGGTGCAGACGCTATGGCCGGTGTTATTCGCATCCGATCGGCATGGGAGGAGCCGGGGTCAAGCTCGGCAATTGCTGAGGCAGGTACTGCTCACGATTGGCGCACAGGTATATCCACGTCTTTTCAAGCCGGCGACAATGCTCAATGGAATCTGCGCGCTTCTGCAACTGATGGTGGTGATGATGTTACTGGCTCCACTTTAAGGAGCAAACATTCAGGGTCACGCCTGGCCGGAGCTTGGAACGACAAGGGATCGTGGGAAATCAACGCTCGTCATGTTGTCCGCGAACGCACAGGTTATCCGGAAGTTAGCGGCGGACCTCTGCTGGCTGTTTATCGGGAACTTGAGCGTGCGAAGGGTGATGAAGTCTCGATTTCCGCCGCTGCGGACTGGGCTTTTTCAGACCAATGGATATCTGATGTTTACTTCAGCAGTTCGCGTATCAACGATGATGTGTTTACGCCTGCCGTAGCGCCGGGTGTGCTCGACGCACAACCTGCGTTTGCGGCTATTACTGAGTATAGACGTGATCAATTTGTGTGGGTCAATCGTCTTGGACTTGGGCTCGGGCTGAACCTGGTTGCCGGACTGGACTCCATTAATGAAGAAGGCAGGGACAGTGGATTCGTGGACTTTGGTGTCATTCTGCCAAATGCATATACATTGGACAGATCGATCGGCGCAGCCTTTGCTGAATTAGGCAGAGATTGGGGACATGGTCTGGTCAGCACACTGGCGGTACGGCTTGATGATGACGGTGACGACAGGCGTGCCTCTGGAAAATTGGCTATTGAAAAGCAGGTTTCCGACCTAGGCAGTCGTGCATGGATGCGCATGGCAAACGGATTCAAGTTGCCAAGTTTTTTTGCGTTGGGCAACCCTCTGTTTGGCAATCCGGATCTGGTAGAAGAACGTGTTCGCAATATGGAGGCAGGATTTACTTATATCCCTCGCAATGATGCAGAGTTTGTTGTCAGCGTCTATGACAGTCGGTTTGTAGATCTGGTCGACTTCGATTTTGAAACATTTTCAAACATCAACCGCGGGCAATTTGATGTCAACGGCGTTGAGCTGAAGATCGTTTTTCCACTGACATCGGAACTACGAGTTCAGGTTGATGGTAACGTTGCAGACATCTCCAGCAGTGCCGGCCCACTTCGACGCAGACCGGAGAAAACGGCTGGGTTCACATTGGATTGGTCACCTGACAATCGATGGGCTTTGAACGTATCGGCACGCTACCTAGGCTCCAGACTAATTACCTCCATACCCACCGGCGATATAAATGAGCCAGGCAGCACCCTGATGGGGGCCACTGCGAGTTACACCCCCAAGACCACTCAACGCTACTGGCTTGCAATAGACAATGTTTGGAATGCTAACTTTCAGGATGCGCCTGGATTTCCAACTACAGGCAGGCGACTGAGAGTTGGTACTAAGTTTCAATTCTGATAGCCATCTTTTTAACTTCGTTTGCTGAAGGCACGCTTCTGGTACCAAAGAAGCGCGGCTAAGCTGAACCCAAGCCCTAAAAACTCTCTAGCAGGTTCAACCCAAGGCTTCTCGGCCAACATAGGCCCGGTTAAGGACCCTGGATCCCCTGAAAAGAAATAAGCAATAAACCCGTTGAACGCAATGATCATACCGCTCGCTGCCGCGCCTGAAATCATCACTGTCCAATATGAACTGAAGCGAGCGAATACAGCGGCGAGTGCCACAACAGCTGTCCCACCATAAACCAAAATCCAGTACGCTGGATCCCGATCATTGATTTGAGTCAATGCAAACAACATAAAAATGATTGCGACCACTGCATCAATCACCCGCATTTCTCACCCCTCGTGATATGAGTCCACATCAGAATTCGTTATTTTTTCTTTGGCGCATCAAAAAACAGGGGGGTATATCATCCATCAGGCTGCGCTTGGAACTGGACAAAGAGGCGCCTTGGTAATACCCTTTTCACCCACATCAATCCTGATTCCGATCGTACCCCTTGTTGATCGGACTTCGGTGCTTTCTTAGATTTTTGTATAGCGAGAATAGCGACCATAAAAATGAAAACCCCCACAACAATAGTTAATTATGTTCATGACTGGCTTCGCGACAAAATCCTCAGTGGAGATTACCCCCCGGGAACAAGACTAAATGAAAGCCTGATTGCTCGGGAACATAACATAAGCCGTATTCCTGTCCGAGAAGCATTGGTTAGACTCAGGGAAAGCGGACTGGTGATGAAACATGACCGCCGCGGCATGTTTGTTATTGAACTGACACCTGATGATATTCAACGCATCAATAGTGTCCGCATCATTCTTGAAGCAGAAGCTTTGCGACTTTGTCGGGCCAACATGACAAAAAAGCAAGCTGCCAAGCTTAAAGATCTGATGGAAAAAATGGAAAACTGGGATGGCAAGTCTGAAATAGATGCAGCTGAAATCGATATTGAATTCCATAGAACCATCTGGTCTGCAGCGGGCAACCCTGTACTTTATAACACGCTGAACTCGCTCTCGACCGCACTGTTTGCTCATGCAGCCCTCCAGCATGCAAGTACTGAGGCTATTACCTGGCAACTGTCTCACCATCGCACTCTTTTGGATGTTGCTTTAGGGAACGCATCAATTTCCCCTGAAGAAGCGGTTGTTAATCATCTGAAGGTTTACTACAAAGATCCCGAAAAATACTGTAGCCAAGCTAAGAAATGACAAAGGGTTCGGTTTCCGGGTATTGAAAAAATGACGATGCGTGGCCTCTTTTATGAGGCCCGCAAATGTCCGCTACTACAAAATGAACCACATGATATTGACCATGGCAAAGCCAGTCAGACCAACAATCGTAGTCATCGTCGTAAATGTCTTAAGTGCCTCAGACTCAGTCATTCCCAGATAGCGGCAAACCAGCCAAAAGCCCGAATCATTAACGTGCGAAAGTACGGAGGCGCCTGATGCAATTGCTATAACAATCAGGGCGAGTTGTGGCTGGCTATAAGTCAGTCCAGCGGCTATGGTTGCCTCAACCACAGGGGCAGTCAGGCCTGCTCCAGTGATCATTGCAACTGTTGCAGAACCTTGGGCCACACGAATAATCACTGTCACTATGAACGCAAAGAAGATAATGGGAAGACCGTCTGTCCCAACAGCTGACGCAAGACTAGCGCCCATGCCAGAATCCACCAGAATCTGTTTAAACGCGCCACCGGCACCCGTGATAACAACAACCACGCCCGCAGGTTCAAGTGCTCTGGTCATTATCTTGAGCAAACTTGCTCGCGACATTTGGCGCCGGATACCAAAGAAGTAATACACGGCAACCGTTGCTGTAATCAAGGCAAGGAACGGATGCCCCATAAACTCCAGGAATGTTCTCATTCCACCCAGGGGAAGCCAGTATTTCGCTGTAGCACCCAGGAGTATGAGCGCCAGTGGCAGCAAAATAGTCAAAATTGCTGCTGATGATGCAACCTCCCTTCCTGAAGAAACCTGTTCGTCACCAGCCATGTCCATACTTGCCGCAGCCTCGTCGCTAGAGAGCTTCACCCTCATGCCATCGGAATCTGCACCAATAAACCGCAACGCAAACGAAGTCCAGATCGGGCCAGCGAGAATCATTGCCGGGATACCTGCCAACGTACCAATCATAATTACCCATGCCAAATCGGCTTGTAACAGATCAGCTACCGCAATAGGGCCAGGTGTTGGCGGAATGAACGTATGTGACACCATCAACCCGGCTAACAATGGCAGGCCGAAGTACAACACCACTTTTCCTGTTTTACGCGCAAGCCCATACAGCAGTGGTGCAAGGATGATCAGGGCAACATCAAGGAAAACTGGTATTGAGACGAGAAACCCTACTAGCGTCAGTGACCATTGCGCTCCCCGAGGTTTGGTTCTGGACACCAAAGATTTGGCAATACTTTGTACACCACCTGACGCTTCAAGCAAGGCACCAAACATGGCACCGAGGCCAACGACAGTCGCCACGTAACCCAGTGTGCCACCGATGCCGCTTTGAACTGAGGCAATTGCAGTCATAGGCGCCATGCCAGCCGCAATACCGAGTCCGATTGCCACAATCAGCAATGAAAGAAACGCCTGTATTCTCAGGCCGAGAATAAAAAACAGCAGAACAACAATTGACGCCGCCAGCAATAACAAAGGCTGAATTTCCGTCATGTGTAATCATCTCCTTGGATGACAGCAACGTCACTGTCATCAACTGCTTGTTGTTTGAATTATTGAATTGGATCAGCGTACTCGACGGTTCAGCTCTTCCTCGGTCCACGGAGTTTCACGATGCGTATAGGCCTGACGATATTCTCTGACTGCTATTGCATTGACAGGGTCAGCCACATTTCCAAATGATCCTCGTATGTAGGTAATCACGGATGCGAGGCCTTCATCGTCCATCGCAGGAGGCGGCATCAACCCTAGCCGTCCTTCTTTGCCGTGAATCAAAATACGCGACACAATGCTTGGATCACCTGTCACAAAATTGGATCCTCCTAAGGGGAGACCAACGGGAGTACCCAACCCCTCGACACCATGGCAGCCTGAGCAAACGCCAGCATAGATTTCGCTGCCAGCCACAAACATAGACTCCTCTTCAGCCGTTCGTTCTCTACCCATGGCCCGAGGCTTGTCTGGCCAACCGAGGACTGCGACTGCATAGTGTGCAGCACGCGCCAGTGGAGACTCCCCTTGAGCTAATGCGATAAGCGAAGCTGGCTCCGCCAGTAGCTCGAGACGGACTGACGGAACTCGATCAGGACGCATTCCTGGTGGACGGCTACCGGCACGTCCGCCCGCTACAACACCGCCGCCCGTCGTGCCGTCAGCGCCTTCAAGCCCTTGAGACATCCCCTCGAGCATGGCTGTACGAATATTCTCTGGTATCGAGACATCTGCAACAGTGTTGATCAAACGTTCAACAGTCTCAATATCGAGAGATTTGGCAATGGCACCGGCCAGCATTCCAGCCACATCCGCATGAGGCTGCTGTGTTTGCAGCCATTGGCTTAATACCTGCTCTTCCATACCGTTCAGCCCGCTGATCGCGACGTCCACGACTACTGAATCACTGCCACCATGAAGGCTGAGAACCTCCATTAGCGCTTCCATACGTTGATCGTCGGGCAACTCGCCAAGTGTCGCGGCCAATTGACGACGCACTTGCCAGTGACTGTCCTGAACCAGGCCCATTACCTGGTTGATCATGGCCGCATCACCCTGTCGCAACCAGGGCTCCGACAATCTCAAACCTGATGCCCGGATTGACCAGGACTGATCTGAAAGAGCTGCAAACACAATGTCAGCACTCAACGCATCGAATCCAGAGTCCTGAAACCCTGACAGGGTCCAGATGGCATGCAATCGCGCCAGTTCATTATCCGAGGTTAATGCCAGCTCTTTTAGCAAGGGGATTGCCGCAGAATCCGCACGCTGGATCAAATACTGTTGGGCTTTATCACGCCACCAACCGTTTGAATGCGATAAATGTCCTACCAATTCTTCGGTTGAATCATCGCTCATCGAAGGCCTTTGATCGCTGGTAAAGCTCGTATGAACAACCCGATAAATGCGCCCGAGATTGATGTGTTCCCAAAGTTTTCTTTCGTTGATATACGAACGCAAATAATCAGTTTGCAACGGACCGTCCTGTGACACACCACGATACATATCAATAATGTACATGCTGCCGTCCCACCCAGGAACTATTTGCACCGGACGGAAACGTTCATCAGTAGACGCTATAAACTCGCCCTTGTCGTAAAAATCATCTGCAAAGAGATTGCCTGAACCGTCATCCTGTAAATCCAGCAGATGCACGATATTGGTAGGCCCATCCACAACAAGCGCCTGATTGTGCAACTCCTCTGGCAGACGATCTCCACGATAAATCATCGGCGAAGATACACCGCCATAGTAACTGGCAGAGCCATCAGGCCTGAGCGTATCTACCCGATAACCTCTGTTCAGCCCAGGTGTTGGTCTGGCAGGCCAAATCTGTGCTTCTTCCTGATTGATAAGATTCTGATAAAGACCGCTTGTTCTAATAAGACTTGGGTTACGGGCATAATAATCTGCCGCCACATAATCGACATAGAGGGGCGCCGTATTTACATTACGGTAGATTCGCCCGGCACTGTCCTGCGTGATGCCCCATTGTCCTCTGTCGACACTCGGCGCAGTGTAGAAGCGGTCTCCGTCTCGCTTTAGATTCCAATCATGCTGGGAAACGTAAATGGTGTTATCAAGCCCCCAAAAAAGGCCATTTGCCCCGTGCTCGACCACGCCCAACTCAGAAAATGTGGTTTCAAGGACGTCACGCGTGTCTGATACCAAATCTCCGTCGGTATCGCAGGCATGAAGCAGTTCAGGAGGGGCGCCAACCAGCGCACAATTGTTATCCAGAATCTTGAATGCCCGTGGCATTATCAGATCTGTCATAAACACTGTTCGTTTATCAAATGCGCCGTCGTTGTCAATGTCCTCAAGGATCACCAGATCATTGATGGCATCAAAATTGTTCGACATGTCTTCGTTGTAGGCAAAACCATGCATCTCCAAAACCCAAAGCCGACCATCTCCATCAAATTCGGCCAATATTGGATCTTGGACGAGTGGCTCGGACGCCACCAACTCAAGCTGGTAACCTGGTGGCATCGTTATGGTTTTCATCGCATCTTCAGGCGCAAGCGGCAATTCAGGTGGTGGAATTTCGCTGGGTGAAGCTACTGGCGCTGGCCATGTTTTATTGAGCTCGGTACGTAGTAGCACACTTTCTGTTTCCTGGGTGCATGCAGTCAAAAACATACCAGCAAATATCATCGCGATGCCCCCCCTCAGACTCAAAGGGGATTTATATGTTTGACTCTTTGCTTTGAGTTTACTCACCCGTCTAACCTCCTGAACTGTTGTTCTGCACAGCACAGGCCACGCAGTTTGGCTTGTATACAGTATATAGATATTTTTGTAAAGAAGGCTGCTTTTAAGACAGAATAGTCTCTATTGAAAAACGAACATAGTATGCATTCTGCATACACGATATCTTCTCAGTTTTATCGCCATTTCCCCAAGGAATAGCCTTTGCGATGACAGGCAACATCACCATAGACATTAAGTTTTCTTGCGACACGAGAAACTGATCCCAAAATAATTGAAAACGGTGCATCATTAGGGCGTTTAGGCAAACCAGAAAATTTGCTATAGCGATAAATTACCTGATCGTGCCGCAAAGCAGTTATGTCACAGGTCATTTAGTGATCGCTGATGGCGGAGAGAACATTTTTGCAGCTTGATCACAAGACAGGGGATATCCAGCATGTCGATCACCATAAGCGTGCCCAGAGAGACCCGCTCGGGAGAGCAGCGGGTTGCGCTGGTACCGGAAATAATAAAAAAACTGATTGCGCTGGGCGCCACTGTGCAGGTGCAGTCCAGCGCTGGCGAACTGGCAGGGTTCAGTGACGCAGATTACAGTGCCGCCGGCGCCAGTATTTGCAGCGAGGCAGACCTGATGAGGTCAGCCACCATCGT
>CANHUF010000003.1 GCA_947463715.1 Sphingobacteriales bacterium | reverse complement strand
TTCAATGCCTACACCCATGACCAGTCCGGGCTGCTCCGCATTACCAACCTCATAACTCCCCCTGTACATAGAACTCCTTACACCGGAAACATCAGCATAAGCTGCATCAACTCCTTTAAGCTGCACTACAACCTGCAGACTGCCATTTTGAATCAGGGCTTTGCCTTCAGCTGTTTTAGACAATCCACTAATGCCTTTAATACTGAGGATATGTTGTATTTGCTCCTGAGAAATAGTGATGACCTTTCCCCTGGCAGGACTGATTTTTACTTCAGGATAAAATGATACGTAAAGTGACTTGACAAGCGATTCAAACCCATTGAATGCACTTAGGATGGTAATCAGTGATGCAGTGCCAACAGCAATGGCAAGGACACTAACCCATGAAATTACATTGATGGCCTGAGTTGATTTTTTGGCTTTGAAATAACGCCATGAAAACCTGAGGATCCGGTTTAACCTCATTGTCCCTTTTCTTCATTAATTTTCTTAAAAATTTCTTCCATCTTAAATACGTGATCAAGTGTATCATCCCGGAAGAACCGCAATTCAGGCACCCTGCGGAGCTGTTGCTTAACCCTTAATCCCAGCTCCTTCCTTAATTCACTTTTCCTGTCTTCCAACCTACCCATGACGGCTTCGGGATTAGACACCTGAAACAAGCTCAGGTATATTCTGGCTTCCAGCAGATCGGGAGTAACCTTTACGCCTGCAATCGAAACCATACCCCCGTCAATCATATTCAGCCCCATCCTGCGGAAAATATCATTCATTTCTTCCAGAATCACTCCGGCTACCTGTTTTTGTCTTTTGCTTTCCTCCATAATGTATACCCTTGATGGCTGTAAAATTAGTTACTTTTGAGTCCAATTCGCTAAAAATCAGTTTTCATCACATGAGGAGTCTCCGTATCATTTTTTCATACATCAGAAAGTATCCCAAACTCGTTGCTGGTTATTTCACCCTAAACCTGCTTTCTGCAACTTTTTCACTGATCTCACTCACCATGCTTGCACCTTTTCTAACCCTGATATTCGGTCTCGGCCAGGGTGGTACAGTTACAGCATCCAGGTTCAGTATCGGGGAAGTGACTGACAATTTTTACGCTTACCTCACTTCACTCACTTCCACTGAAGGAGGCAAAATAACGGCACTTGGCATCATTTGCATCATTGTAGCTGGTGCAATACTGATGAAAAATATTTTCCTGTATTTATCCCTCTACCTGCTCACTCCAATCCGGAACAGCATCATCAATGATATGCGCACTGATATGTTCCGTAAAATCCTTGAATTGCCCATTGGCTTTTTCAACGAACAACGCAAGGGCGATATCATGAGTAAACTTACCAATGACCTGCAGGATGTTGAATTCTCAACGATCAGCTTCCTGGAAAGTTTTTTCAGAGAACCTCTTCTGATCACACTCTACCTTTTTGCGATGATCAGCCTGAGCCCTGAACTATCCGTTTTCCTGCTGCTTTTCTTACCTGTAGCGGGATTGATTATCGGCAGAATCGGAAGATCATTAAAAAAAGTATCCGAGGGTGTACAAATTAAACTTGGGGAAATATTAAGTACCATTGAAGAAACCCTTGGTGGCATCAGGGTAGTTAAAGCTTTCAATGCCGAAGCACAACAATTGAACCGGTTTCAAAGGGAGAACAATGAACTTTTCACCATTAAAAATTCAGCAAACAGACGGAGAGATCTGGCTATGCCCGTTTCAGAAACACTTGGCATTCTGGCAGTCTGCTGCGTACTATATTATGGAGGAACACTTGTGCTGCAAAATGATTTCGGACTGAGTGGTCCGGATTTTCTCACCTTCATTGCCATATTCACGCAAATCATCAACCCGCTCAAAGCATTCAGTACTGCATCTTATAATATCCGTAAAGGTGCTGCAAGTATAGAGCGTATTCAACACCTTATCCAGGAAGAACAATCGGTAAAAGAAGATGAAAACCCCATCAGCATCAAGTCTTTCAACGAGTCTATCGAACTCAGAAATATCAGTTTTGCTTATCCCGATAAAACAATTCTGCACGATATCAACCTGACCATACAAAAAGGACAGACCATTGCACTGGTAGGTGCTTCCGGATCCGGCAAATCAACGCTGGCAGACCTTATTCCGAGGTTTCATGACCCCTCTTCAGGCGAAGTATTTATTGATGGTATAAACATTCGTCGCTATAAGCTGAAAGACCTGCGCAACCTGATGGGTATCGTAACGCAGGAGCCTGTTCTCTTTAACGATACAGTCAATGCCAACATATCCCTGGGTAATGAAGAGGCTAATCCCGATGACATCATAAAAGCTGCCCGGATAGCGAATGCCCATTCTTTTATTGAAAATAAGGAGGTTGGCTATATGACAAGGGTTGGAGACAGAGGATCCAAACTGAGTGGAGGAGAAAGACAAAGGGTTACCATTGCCCGGGCAGTTTTAAAAAATCCACCCATCATGATTTTGGATGAAGCTACTTCTTCGTTGGATACAGAAAGTGAAAAATGGGTGCAGGATGCTATCAACAATCTGATGAAAGACCGTACGAGTATCATTATTGCACACAGGCTTTCAACAGTAAGACATGCCGATGAAATTATTGTATTACAGGAAGGCCGTATTGCTGAAAGAGGTAAGCACGAGGATTTGATACTGCAAAATGGTATTTACAGCAGGCTCGTGAACATGCAGGAAATGAAATAAACCTACTGATTAAAATTTGATCCAGGTCTGTTCATCTTGGTCTTTGCCTCCATGCTGAGTGTGGCATGTGGCACAGCACGTAATCTTGCTCTGTCAATCAGTTTACCTGTTACCCTGCAAATGCCGTATGTTTTGTTTTGGATACGCATCAGGGCCTTTTCAAGCTTTTCTATAAAGTCAATCTGGCGGCTTGCCATCTGACTAAGCTGCTCACGTTCCATACTCAGGCTGCCATCCTCCATGGTCATGTAACGACTATCTGAGTCTTCACCACTCATGGTATCCTTGCGGGTGATGAGTCCGTTCAGGTAGGCAAGCTCCTGTTTAGCGGCAGATAATTTATTTTGTATCAATTCTCTGAATTCTGCCAGCTCCATATCTGAGTACCGCTGTGTGGGCGTGGTTTCGATTACTTCTTCCTTTGTATCCAGGAGAGACCTGGTAAACTCAGGCTCATATTTGCGGGCCGACTTGGAATTGATTTTAGGCATTGCCACGGGTCTTGTGTCTTTCTTGGATTCTTTAGCACGCAATGCTTTACGGATTTCTGCAGGACTAGCTGTCACCTTGCTTGTTTCTGCAAAGCGAACTTCCTGAGACGGTTGAGGAGGCTTTTTTACCTGAGTCCTGGCTTTATCTTTTGACGGTGCCGCAGATCTGGCTGGTGCTGCGGGCTTAGCTGACTTTTTAGGGACTTCCGCAGGTGACTTTTTTACTGTTGCTTTGGTAGCCTGAGCCTGAACAGCAGGCTTAGCCGCAGCGGCCTTTGCCGCAGGTTTTGCTGCTGGCTTGGCAGGGGCTGCAGACTTAGCTTCTTTTGCAGCAGGGGCAGCTGATTTCGCATTCTTAGTGGCAACAGGGGCAGCTTTAGCAGTTTTTTTCTCTGGAGTGGCAGGTTTAGGCGCCGATTTAACTGGTGCAGCCTTTGCTGAAACTGGAGATTTTGTTGCTGTTGTAGCTTTTTTAGCAGGTGCTGCCGCTTTTTTGGGTGTTGCTTTCTTTGTTGCCATAATACTTAACCTTTTTTTATAACGTTGATTTTCAGCAACTTACCATTAATCTCCGTTTCTACACCCTTATCAAGCCCAGCTATAAGGGAAATATGGTCTGCTAAAATTTCCGCGCAAATATACGCTTTAAATTGCGTAAACGATATATCCAACTGATTATCAGATTGTATTTCAACAGAAATCAGGTCTGTTAATGCCAAATCCAGATCTTTTCGTATTTTTTGTATTCTGTTGACGAGCTCCCTGGCATCACCCTCCTGTGCAAGATCTGGTGTAATGGTTACATCCAGTGCAACAGTAAGTGCATTCCTCGATGCCACCATCCAACCCTGAACATCTTCACTCTGGATGTCAACTTCTTCTCTGCTAATCTCAAACAGCTCACCTTCAATGTTCAGCTGCATGCTGCCCGATGTTTCCAAAGACCTTATAGCATCTTGTGAAAGTGAGGCAATCTGTGTTGCAGCAACTTTCATTCTGGATCCAAGCTTTTTACCCAGTATCACAAAATTGGCTTTAATGCGTTTTCTGATGAAATCATTATCTGCTGGCAGATACTGCATTTCTTTTACATTGACTTCTGCAAGAATCAGCTCTTCAACTTTTTTAAGTTGTTCCTGCATAGCTGAACCAGTAACCGGAATAAGGATTTTTTGCAGTGGCTGCCTGACCCTTATATTTACTTTTTTTCTGATGGAAAGCACAAGCGAGGATAACTCCTGCGCCATAAACATGCGTTCTTCCAGGTCTTTATCAATCCAGGCTTCATGAGCAACTGGGAAATCTGTATGGTGAACTGAAATCTGTTGCGTTTTTCCTGTTACAGCATTCAGGTTTCTAAACACAGTATCTGTGAAAAAGGGCGAAATTGGAGCTGACAGTTTCATGATGGTTTCGAGACACAGGTAAAGTGTCTGGTAGGCGCTAACCTTATCATTGCCATATTCTCCTTTCCAGAATCTGCGTCTGGATAACCGCACATACCAGTTACTCAGGTGTTCATCAACAAATGTTTCAATGGCTCTGCCTGCCAGGGTAGGCTCATAATCATCCATGTGCTTACCAACCTCTTTGACCAGGCTTTGAAGGCTGGAGAGCACCCAACGGTCTATTTCCGGCCTGTCGGCAAATGGAATTTCTGCTTCGCTGTAATTGAATCCATCAACGTTGGCATAGAGCGAGAAAAACTGATAGGTATTATAAAGTGTACCAAAGAATTTACGCTGGACTTCTTTAATACCCTCAACATCGAATTTGAGGTTATCCCAGGGCGAAGCATTGGTTATCAGATACCACCTGGTGGCATCAGCACCATATGCATCAATGGTAGCGAAAGGGTCAACGACATTGCCCAGGCGCTTACTCATTTTATTTCCATTCTTATCAAGAACGAGTCCGTTTGAAACTACTGTCTTATACGCTACACTGTCAAAAAGCAGTGCACCCAGCGCATGCAGGGTATAAAACCAACCACGGGTCTGATCAACACCCTCAGCAATGAAATCTGCCGGGAAGGCCTCCCCTGCTTCAATCATAGCCCTGTTCTCAAAAGGATAATGCCATTGTGCATACGGCATGGCTCCGCTATCGAACCATACATCCACCAAATCCGGAACTCGCTTCATGGGTTTCCCTGTGGCACTTACCAGTATTACTTCGTCCACATAGGGTTTATGCAGATCCTGAATGCCGTTTTCCAGAAAGCGGGCATTGGTGTCACCGCCAAGAATCGTGGCTGCATTCCGGATACCCTCATTAAGTTCTGCAATTGACCCAATACAAAGTTGCTCAGAACCATCTTCAGTTCTCCAGATTGGCAAAGGTGTACCCCAAAACCTGCTTCTGCTGAGGTTCCAGTCTACCATGTTTTCAAGCCAGTTTCCAAAACGTCCTTCTCCGGTAGATTTGGGCTTCCAGTTGATGGTTTTGTTCAATTCCACCATCCTTTCCTTCAGTGCTGTCGTTTTTATGAACCAGGCATCAAGCGGGTAATACAAAATCGGCTTGTCTGTTCTCCAGCAATGCGGATAATTGTGTTCATATTTTTCGACCCTGAAAGCCTTGCCGTCTTTCTTGAGTTGAACACAGATATCTACATTGACATCGGCATATTGCTCTTCGTTTTTGTAGTTCTTAACGAACCTGCCGCTAATCTCACCCAATCCCTCAACAAATTTTCCTTCCCGGTCAACCAGTGTGAGAATACCCAGGTTGTTTTTCTTTCCCACTTTAAAGTCATCCGCACCAAAAGCAGGTGCAGTATGTACTACGCCAGTTCCATCTTCCGTAGTTACGAAATCTCCCAACACAATTTTGAAAGGATCTGCATCCGGGGAAATGGAAAGAATACTTTCCATGTTATTGGCAGGAAATGGAATCAGCTGATCATAATATAGCCCTTCCAGTTCAGCACCGCTAATTGTTGTAACGATATGCCAGGGTATCAGTTTATCGCCTGATTGGTACTCTTCAAATGGCAATGCAGCCGCTTCCTCTTTGAAAAACTTATGGAGCAGCGCTGATGCAAGCAAAACCTGCACCGGGAAACCAGTGTATGGATTAAAGGTTTTTACCAAAGCATATTCAATATTCCCCCCTACTGTTAGTCCAAGATTGGAGGGAAGAGTCCAAGGTGTAGTTGTCCATGCCATGATCTGAATAGCCTGGCCAGCTTCTGCCTTTTGAAGCAATTTTTTAAACCCCGTATGGTTTGTATTTCTGATTACATCAAGACTGAAAAGCGCAACTGCAGAGGTGTCTTTTACATCTTTATAAGTACCAGGCTGGTTAAGCTCATGTGAGCTCAGACCTGTTCCTGCTGCAGGTGAATAGGGTTGTATACTCACACTCTGGTAAAGGAGTCCCCTTTCATACAACCTGTGCAAACACCACCATAGCGATTCAATATACTCGTTTTTGAAAGTGACATAGGGATCTTTCAGGTCTACCCAGTAACCCATTTTACGGGTGATGTCATCCCATTTGTCTTTGTAGCGCAATACGGCTTCTCTGCATTTCTCATTGTATTCGGCAATGCTGATTTTTTTGCCTATATCTTCTTTTGTAATGCCGAGTTCCTTTTCTACACCCAGTTCTACAGGTAATCCGTGGGTATCCCAACCGCCTTTGCGTTTTACCTGAAAACCCTGCATGGTCTTGTATCTGCAAACCAGGTCTTTCAGGGTTCTTGAGATAACATGGTGGATGCCTGGCATCCCGTTGGCGCTGGGCGGACCTTCATAAAAAACAAAGGGCCTGGAACCTGAACGGTTGGTTATGCTGGTTTCAAATGCTGATTCACTGTCCCATTGCCCGAGCATTTCCTTTTCAAAAGCCGGGAGATTGAGGTGTTCGTATACCTTGTAGCTTGCTTGCATAGTATTTTCAAAGGCGCAAAGATAGAAAAGTTTAAGGGGTTTGTAAGCAAACTTACAAACCCCTTACAGGTAAAATACTAAATCAGAGCCTACTTAAAGTTGGTTGTACCGTCTGCCTGATAGGCAAATTTGAAGGTGAAATATCGCTGTGAAAATATTTTAATATTATCTGGTGCAGTTGCAGCAGGGGTTACGCCTCCTTTGTAATAATTCAGGATTTCCACTTTGGCATATTTACCACTGGCTGTTTTGAAAACCAATACCCTTCCCGGAAGCGGGGTAACCAGGTTTGTCTGTGGTGTGTAGAGATACCAGCCTCTGTTGCTGCTGGCAGTGATGGCATAGTTTGGAGCAGCATCAACCCTGAATGTAGAGTCTGCAGGCACTTTAGTAAGCTCATCAAAAGTTCCTACATAAATAAAGGCACCGCCTTTACCCGGACCGCTGGTGCCACCATTGGTAATGATAGTAGAACCTCTCAAACCAATATCCCATTTTGTTGAGTTAGAATCAGTATTGGGGATTACTGCATTTGTTTCCAGGCTATAGAATGTAAACTTACCTACACCAACAGGCTGACCTATTGGAGATAGTCCAACGATGGTATCTGCCGGAATATCTTTAACGATGCTTTGGATCAGGGTAACCTGAGGAACTGCTGTTTCTTCTTTGGTGCAGGACTGGAAAATCACAACTGCCGCTAACACACTGCCGATAATACTTCTTGTTTTCATTTGATTTGATCTTTATGGTTATCTGTTAAAAATTAAATTGTATATCGATATACCCTACCCTGCCAGGAGTCCCCGGAAGGTTCAGCACATCCTTGTAATTAAGCAAATTATCGAGCCCAGCCATCAGCTTCCAGTGCTTCCTGAAGCTCAATCCTGCACTGGCATTCACAAGCAGGAAGCCCTTTGCAAATTCATCAGACCTGTTTATGATACCATTGCCATCCTGGTCAAAAGTGCCCCATCTGCCACGATAGAACAGGCGGGTTGTTGCAAAGAAACCTGTTGCAGTTTCATAAGCAAGCTTGAGGTTGGCTGAATGTTTTGACCGGAGCGGCAGACCGGCATAATCTGCTGTCTTCATTCTGACTGAAGATCCGGATGTAAGCTCACGCTGAAAAATCTCCCCTTTGCGTATCTGTGCCAGCACATCTTTATCTGCCGTATAGAGATACTGATAGCCTGCCTTCAATGTGAATGTCCTGGATATCCTCTTGTCGAGATCCAGCTCAAGACCCTGAGTAAGGGCACTTTTCAGGTTGAAATAACTGTAGATCTGTCCGCCATTCTTTTTAAAAGCCACAATATCAGTAACAATCATATTGGTGATATCATTTCTAAACAGATTTGCGCTAATCTGCATACCGTCTTTCAATTTAAGCCTGGCACCCAGATTTAATCCGCCTGAAACTTCTGGCTTCAATGCAGCCAATCCACCCATCACACCTGTGACCTGGTCAATTTGCTGCAATGCAGAAAGTCGCTGCAGTTCTGCTGCTGCTACTTCTGAACCAAACACAGAATAAGCTCCGGCTGCAAGGTTGGTAAAATTCAGGTACAACTGTCTGAAATCAGGAGCTTTGAAGCCTCTGCCGTATGAAATATTGATTGATAACTTTTCATCAGGCTTGAATTGCAAAGCCATCTTCGGACTCCATACAGAGGCATAGGCTTTGTTCGCATCGAACCTGAAACCACCAATTGCTGTGAGCTTGCGCGTCAAGCGTTCTTCATGTTGCGCAAAAAAATAAGAAATTGAATTTTTCCGCTTTGTAGCCAATGAATCATACCTGTTGGATGCCACTGACTCTTCAATATGACCTGCGCCAAAGGTAAAAGCCGACTGCTCTCTTATCTGCCAGTCGGTCTGGTTCTCAACCCTTGAAAAGAGCTGATTAAACCTGTCGTTGTAAGTGTCTGCTGACCCCTTTACACTTAGCAGCTGCTCAGACTCGAACCCTGTAATATAGCCCCTAAGGGTGGTCTTTATTTTATCGCCCTTGTACTGTAGATAGGGTGTTATGTTGTACTCGTCGTTCCGTTCAAAGCCCTTGGATAAAACAGCTATGCCCTGATTGGATACTTCTATGGTATTGTCAATATAAGTTACATTCCTCCTGAATCCACTTCCAAGCTTCCAACGCTGGCTAAGCTGGTGATTCAGGCTCAGCTGCTGGACTGTTTTCCAGAATGGTTCAACTGTTTTTTGCTGCTGATTGGGCTTTAAGCTGTAACCTGCAGACCTATTGTAATTTACTGACGCAGTAACATCAGTCTTTTTAACCCTTCTTGAAAAATTATATGACCCATCCAGGGTATTGAATCTGCCATAACGCAAACCAAAATCTGACTTATTTATTCCGGAACCATCAGTGATGATGTTGATGACACCACCCATGGCCTCAGATCCATATAAACTTGAAGAGGGACCTTTTACTATTTCAATCTTACGGATATTTCTTACAGAAATTCTTGAGAGGTCAAGAACGCCACCAGTTCTTCCTATCAGTGGTTCACCATCAACAAGGATAAGTGTGTATTCTGATGAAAGCCCCTGAACCTGAACACCTTTCCCAAAATTGTCAACGATGTTGATGCCTGTTTGTTCTGCCAGGATATCATTAAGCCGCAGGGATCCGCTCTGATAGAGGGTTTTGGCATTAATTACCGAAACAGGAATGGCTACATTGCCCATCAGCCTTGGCGTACGGGTTGCGGTAACCACAACATTGTCAAGAGATTGCGTAAAAAGTGAATCTTCTTTGAGCTGCCCGTTACTGTAAATAACAAGGACTGATGAAAATAAATATGTCAGGAATGATTTCAAGTTTCGGTATTGGATTGCAAATTTCACTCCTTAAACGCAGGAACATGCCATGAAATTGTCAGCAAAAGACAGAGAAAGCGATTATGACAAAACAATGACATGACGAAAAACAGCTTATCCCCGCAATAACTCACAGGGTTTGAGGCCTGTATGTTTTTTAAATGCAGTCGAAAAATGGGAAATAGAAGAATAACCAAGCTGTGCGGAAACCTCTGAAACTGTCATCCCCTTTTCATAAAGGAGGTAGCGTGCATGCTCCATGCGCTGGTCCTGGTAAAAATCAAAAATTGTAGTGCCAAACATCACTTTAAAACCCTTTTTCAGGTAACATTCATTGATGGCTACCTTCCTGCTGAGTTCTTTTATGGTGATTGGATCACCAATATGTTCTAGCAAAATAGCCCTTGCACGGATGATTTTTTCCCTTTCTTCCATGTAGGAAAGAAATTTACAGGCTGGAACTTCATCTTCCCGGAGGGTATTCATCGATTCCAGACAGTAAAGCAGCAATATTTGGGTCTGTGCATTGATGAAAATGTTCTCCAGCTTGTCTGAATAGCTGTTATTTAAAATAGATTCCAGCGTATTTCTTATATTATCTGTTATCTGAAGAGGCCTGGAGAATGTATGCTGATGCCTGAAATGGAGTATGGCATCGGACTCTGCATCCATTTCCTCTCCCCGGAGGAGGTTTTTCAGGTGGAGTGGTTCGAACCTGAAAGTTATCAGGTCTACCGAGTCTCGTTGTTCCAGACAACGGGAATTCTTCTCAAGCCTGCAGCTCTCACAATTTACATGAGCCTGCTGGCAATATGCCTGACCAATGATGCAAAAACTCAGTTCAAGGAACCTATGGAATGGTTCTTCATGATAATTGTAATACAATACAGCCTGTTCATTAACCTGCAGGTAAATATCGCGCTGATGTCGGTTAATGGTGTACTGCCAGGACCCCGGAATCCTTCTTTCAGCAGAAAAAACAGTGGGTATGGACGCAAACTGCCTCCATTCTGCTCTCAACCGGGGTTCGTTTTGACTATTTTCAACCATCAATAGCAAAGATACAGCATAAAAACTGCTGCCGGTTCAGGGCCATGTCAAATGAGGGTCAGGATTTTGTGGAAATCATCTTAAAAAAGAAAACCAGCCTAAATGCGTAATTTTGGCTGCGCTTCCCCCTATTTTAAGTAAATTTGCAGGCTTGAAAACAAGAAAAAAAGCGGAAGAAGATACCTATGAGTACAGAAAATCAAGACCAGATAGACGATCAAAACAGTGGTTACGGTGCTGACAGTATTCAGGTGCTGGAGGGTTTGGAGGCAGTCAGAAAGAGACCTGCCATGTATATCGGCGACATCGGTGTAAAGGGATTACATCACCTTGTTTATGAGGTGGTAGATAACTCAATCGATGAAGCACTGGCGGGATATTGTAACAATATTGTTGTCAACATCCACGAAGACAACTCCATTTCGGTTGAGGACAATGGACGAGGAATTCCAACAGGTATGCACCTCAAGGAAAAAAGAAGTGCCCTTGAAGTGGTTATGACTGTTTTACATGCAGGAGGCAAATTTGACAAGAACACATACAAGGTTTCAGGTGGACTACATGGTGTTGGTGTAAGTTGCGTGAACGCACTCAGCACCACCCTGCTTGTTACCGTTAACAGAGAAGGTAAAACATTTGAGCAGGAATATGAACGTGGTGCACCCAAATACGCAGTTCGGGAGACTGGTACCAGTTCAACTACAGGTACTAAAGTACATTTCTGGCCAGACAAAACGATATTCACCACCCATACTTACAACAAGGAAATACTTGAGGGCAGACTCAGGGAGCTGTCTTACTTGAATAAGCGGATCAGGATTACACTGAACGACCTGAGGGAAATAGACGATAATGGAAACACCTACCAGCAGGTGTTCTACAGCGAGGGCGGCATCATAGAATTTGTGGAAATGCTCGACCGCAATGGCAAACGCACTGCCTTGATCCCCAATGTTGTGTACATGGAAGGTCTCGACCAGGAGTCCAATGTGGCTGTTGAGGTTGCCCTTAACTACAACGACTCCTACAACGAGCACATCTTCTCCTATGTCAACAATATCAACACGATTGAAGGTGGAACCCATGTTTCAGGATTCAGGAGAGCCATTACAAGGGTTTTCTCTCAATATGGCAAAAAGCAGGGACTTTTTGAGAAATCAAAGGTTGAAGTGGAGGGTGATGACTTCAGAGAAGGATTGAGTGCAATCATTTCGGTAAAAGTTCCTGAACCTCAATTTGAAGGTCAAACCAAAACCAAACTGGGTAATTCAGAAGTGATGGGCATCGTGGATGTTACTGTGGCCCGTGTTCTTGAATCTTACCTGGAAGAAAATCCAAGAGAAGCGAAAAACATCATCAGCAAGGTTATCCTGGCTGCTCAGGCAAGAGCTGCAGCCAGAAAAGCCAGGGAGCTGGTGCAAAGAAAAACGGTATTATCCGGAGGCGGACTACCTGGAAAACTATCTGACTGCTCTGAGCGCGATCCCAAAAAAAGTGAACTATTCCTTGTGGAAGGAGACTCGGCAGGAGGTACAGCCAAACAAGGCAGGGACCGGAATTTCCAGGCTATTCTTCCGCTGAGAGGTAAGATCCTCAACGTGGAAAAAGCCATGGAGCATAAGATTTACGACAACGAGGAGATCCGGAACATGTTTACGGCACTGGGCGTGAAAATAGGAACTGCTGAAGACCCCAAAGCACTTGACTTGTCTAAGCTGCGTTACCACAAGCTGATTATCATGACCGATGCCGATGTGGATGGCAGCCATATCGCAACACTAATCCTCACTTTCCTTTTCCGATATATGAAAGAAATGGTTGAACAAGGTTATGTATACCTTGCTCAGCCGCCACTCTATTTGGTGAAAAAAGGCAAGGAACAGTTTTATGCCTGGAACGAGGAACAACGCAAGGTATATGTTGAGCGTCTTGCAGCAGGCAGGGAAGATAGTGTCAATGTACAGCGATACAAAGGTTTGGGTGAGATGAATGCCAGTCAGCTTTGGGACACAACCATGAACCCGGGCTCCAGAACATTGAAAAGGGTAACTATTGAAAGTGCAGCTGAAGCAGACAGGGTTTTCAGTATGCTGATGGGTGATGAAGTTGCCCCACGCAGGGAGTTTATTGAATCACATGCCAAATATGCCAAACTCGATATTTAATTTTCACAATCACAAATAAAAACAGACAACATGTCAAATGCAATTACAGCTTACAATGTAAAGACTAAGGAGAAGAATGTATCCATGCTGGATGCTGTTATCAGCAAAACTGCGAAAGGTGGATACATTGCCAAGGGACATGATGGGAAAGGCAACAAACTGACCTCTTTGTTAGGTGAAGCCAAGGCTTTGGCTGCCATCAAAGAAGGTCTTGCCAAACAAGACTGGTAGTCTTTAAAGACCCTCATATTAAAAAGCTGTTGCATCATTTGTAGCAGCTTTTTTATTTTGATTAGGGCTTGTAATCCTATTATGCATAGCCATTATTTCACCTTGTATTGGTTCTTCAAAAGCCATTGTTTTACTTTTTCCCGATGGTCTCCCTGCACAATAATTTCTCCGTCTTTAGCGGAACCACCTGACCCACAAAACCCTTTTAATTGCTTCCCCAGAGACTCCATATCCTCCTGCTTTCCTATGAACCCGGTAACCAGGGTAACAGTTTTACCTGCCCTGTGTTTTGTTTCAAGGGTAACGCGGAGCTTCTGGAGTGCCGCTGGTAAAGTTTCAACAACCTCTTCGTCGCCGCCAGTGTTGAAAGCAGGATCAGTACTGTATACAAATGGAGATCCGCTGTTTTTCTTTTTAGACATTGCCTGTTATTTTACGGCTTTTAAACTTAAATCCAAACTAACTGCATGGTGGATGAGTGCACCCGCACTGATATAATCCACCCCTGCATTTGCATAAGGAACAATATTCCCCAAATGCATTCCTCCGCTGGCTTCTGTTTCAAAACGTCCCGCAATCAGTGTAACTGCATCTCTAACCTCAGCTGGAGAGAAATTATCAAGCATTATCCGCTGCACAATGCCTTGTCCATGTTTGCATAGTATTTCAACATCATGCAGGTTTCGGGTTTCAACCTCCAATGGGATGTCCAGTTTTCTTTCAGACCTGTACTTGTCTGCCAGCAGAATTGCCGGCAATATTCCTCCGGCAAAATCAATATGATTATCCTTTAGCATCATCATGTCATATAATCCGAACCGGTGATTCCGGGCACCTCCGATCCTGACAGCCTCTTTCTCAAGTAACCTGAAATTGGGTGTTGTTTTCCTTGTATCCAGTAACTGTGTTTTATGCCCTTTCAAGAGAGCAACGTATTCAGATGTAAGGGTTGCAATACCACTCATCCGCTGCATGCAGTTGAGCAGGAGGCGCTCACCCATAAGCAGGGCGTGGATATTAGCTTCAACCCTGAAAGCCAACTCCCCTTTTTTCATTTTGTCTCCATCTTTTTTGAATGGCACAAAAACTGCATCTGCATCCAGGTGTGAAAGGATAGCAGCTGCAACCTGCATACCAGCAAGTATCCCATCTTCCTTAATCAGCAATTCCATTTGGCCCCGTACACCTGCCGGAATAACAGCAAGTGTGGAATGGTCTCCGGAGCCAATATCCTCCTGGAGGGCCAGACTGACAAAAGCTGATAACCTGCTTTCACTTATTTCCATCTTATGAAGATAAATTGAAATGAAGTAATTTTGGAGCATGAATAAGAATAAATGTATACTGGTGATCATGGACGGATGGGGACATGGCGCAGTCAAGGAAAGCGATGCGATTCAACATGCCAAAGTACCTTTTGTACAATCACTTTACGCCAAGTATCCAAATACAACACTCACAACCTGCGGAGAACTCGTTGGTTTACCAGAAGGACAAATGGGCAACAGCGAAGTTGGACATCTGAACCTGGGAGCAGGCAGAATCGTTTACCAGGAACTGCAGCGCATCAATGTAGCTGTTCGCACAGGCGAACTATCAAAAAATGAAACCCTCCTTTCGGCAATTCACTATGCCAAAAGAAATAATAAAAAACTTCACCTGATCGGACTGGTTAGTGATGGCGGGGTGCATTCCCACATCAATCACTTAAAGGCCCTCACCGATATTTGCCAGAAAGAGTCTTTGCAACAGGTATTTATTCATGCATTTACTGATGGCAGGGATACAGATCCAAAGAGCGGACTTGTTTTTATACAGGAGCTTGAAAACCACCTAAAAAATTCCACAGGACAAATTGCATCTGTTACCGGAAGATACTATGCAATGGACCGGGATAAGCGCTGGGAAAGGGTTAAACTGGCCTATGATGCCCTTACAAAAGGAACAGGTACCCAGGCTACCAATGCGGCAACAGCAATTGAATCTGCGTATGCAGAAAACATTACGGATGAATTTATCAAGCCTGTTATCATCACTGCTAATGATGAACCAATAGGACTGATAGAAGAAGGTGATGCCGTTATCAGCTTCAACTTCAGAACAGACAGGTGCAGGGAGATAACAGAAGTGCTAACGCAGCATGACTTCCCTGAATTCAACATGCACAAGCTGGCACTGGAATACACCACTATGACGGAGTACGACAGTACCTATAAACATGTTCATGTCATATTCAGAAATGATAACCTGACCCACACCCTGGGTGAAGTGCTGGAACAACATGGTAAAAAACAAATTCGCATTGCTGAAACTGAAAAATACCCCCATGTAACTTTCTTTTTTAGTGGCGGCAGGGAAAAACCCTTTGAAGGTGAAAGCCGGATCATGGTACCATCACCCAAGGTAGCAACATATGACCTCCAACCCGAAATGAGTGCTCAGGAACTAACCGAAAAAATCATTCCTGAAATTCAGTCAAAAAGTGCTGACTTTATATGTCTGAATTATGCAAATGCCGATATGGTGGGGCATACAGGAGTTTGGGAGGCAGCCATCAAGGCAGTTGAAACAGTTGACAACTGTGTAGCAAAGGTTGTTAATGCAGCATTGGAAAATGATTACACCGTTTTCCTTACTGCAGATCATGGCAATGCCGATTACCTGAAAAATGAAAATGGATCTCCAAATACGGCGCACACACTGAACCCTGTTCCCCTTTTTATCATTGATAAAAACTGGCATGGTCAAATCAATCCAGGCAAACTTGGTGATATTGCACCAACCATTCTTCACTTCATGGGCATACCCATACCGCCAGAAATGACCGGGGATCTGCTTATAAAGCCATAAAAAATGATTATTCAAAGGAATAGCCAATCAATTCAGACTCCACAGTATCATTTCTCTTAAATATTGCTTATTTTCAGAGGACAAACAGCTAACATGACAGAGGAACTAATTCTCCAGGGATGTCAAAAAAATGATCCGGCAGCACAACAGCTTCTGTATCAGAGATATAGCCCTAAAATGCTTTCCGTTTGTTACCGCTATGCAAAATCGCGGGAAGATGCTGAAGACATGTTACAGGAAGGATTTGTGAAGGTTTTCCTACAAATTAACCGGTATGAGCACCGCGGCTCTCTTGAAGGCTGGATTTTACGGGTAATTGTACATACCTGCATCAACCACCTGAAAAAATATAAAAAATTCAACGATGTTGTTGATTTGGCATATGCTTCCAATTTGGTTATCAGGGAAGATAATATCCCCGGTATCGTTCAGGCAAAGCAAATTGTTGAAAGTATCCGGGCCCTGCCAATAGGATACAGAACTGTACTTAACCTGTATGCGATTGAAGGATATTCACACAAGGAAATAGGATCAATGCTGGAAATCGAGGAGAGCACAAGCCGGTCGCAATATACCAGGGCTAAAAATTTGTTGGAGGAAATTCTGGGTAAAAAAGGAATCATCCAGGCAAAAGAAGAAAAACGTGTTTGGTTAAAACCAGTTAGCCAACCTTAAAGTTCAATTGAAGAATCTGAATAGCAGTAACATATGAGGTCAACAGATGATTTAGAGGATTTATTAAAAGAGCGGTCAGATCAATACCTACTGTATCCGTCTGATGCAGTATGGAATAACATACAGAAGGAACTTCATCCTGCCAGAATCTGGGCCTATACAGCAGCAGTTTTTGTATTGCTTTTTATTACAGGTGTAACAATGGTTGCAAAGAAGGAATCAGCATCAGTAGTCAAACCAAGAGCAGGACAACTCGCATACCAGTTTATAAAACAAGCGGAGGGAACAAATGGTTTTTTAACTAAAAAAGTCCCAGAAGATGGCGCTAATCCTTCACATGATTTTCAGAAAAAAATACAGGCTGAGCGATCTGACATAAAAATCTGGGCATCAGTAAAAGCAAATGAAAAAGTAACAGATATACAGGCTCAGGTTTCAACAGATATTAAATTACCGGATCAGGTTATTCCTTTACAAGCAGCTCCAAAAAAAGTTCTTAAACCCAACCGTGAAGAAAAGAAAAACATGATCAGCAATGCACTTGAGACTGTTTTTGAAACAGCAAGAAAACTTGGCAAACAAACCAGCTGGCAGGTTTATGGCGGACCAACCGTGGGATATCGTTTTCTTTCAGGAGAGGCTTCCAGATCAAGTTACCAGTATACAGCATTTGCCCTCAGCACAAATGCTCAATTCCCCCGCAATGTGAAAGATGTTGTCAATCATCGTCCAGGTATTGGATTTGAACTTGGAACCGCAATGTATATTCCCATTAGTAAAAGAATAAGCATCAAAGCTGGTCTTCAAGCCAACTATAATCAATATCAGATTGATGCATACAGTTCAGTTCCTGAAATTGCCAATTATGGGATGAATAACCTGCGTACAGGTAATACACCAATCAGCACAGTTTCGTATTACAGCAATTCAGATGGATACAGGAGAGCAACACTTCGCAATGAGCACTATATGCTTTCTATGCCCATTGGCTTAGATTTTAGGGTGTTGGGCAACAATAAAATTAATTTCTCTGTTGGTTCGAGTATACAGCCAACCTATGTTTTTGCTAACTACTCTTACCTGTTATCCACAAACCTGAAAAATTATGCCAAGGCTCCTAACCTAAACAGAAGATGGAATGTTAATTCAGCTGTGGAAGCAAGCCTTAATATACAGCAAGGTAAATTTAAGTGGAGTGTAGCACCTCAATTCAGGTACCAGATACTTTCCAGCTTTAAAGACAAATACCCAATCAGGGAAAACCTGACTGATCTGGGCATAAAAGTTGGTATTATCCGGACAATACAGTAAAAATTATAATTGGATCAGCAAACATTTTCTTCGCTGCAGCAAACGCTTCCGAATGCTCCTGGTATTTACAAGTATTATGGTGCCAGTAACAACCTGCTTTACATTGGAAAAGCAAAAAACATCAGAAAAAGGGTAAGCTCTTACTTTACTAAAAATCAACACTCTTATAAAACTATTGAACTGGTCAGACAGATTGTAACAATAGATTTCACCATTGTTCAATCAGAACATGACGCCCTTTTACTTGAAAATGCACTTATTAAGGAATACAAGCCTCGTTTCAACATAGATTTGAAAGATGACAAGACGTACCCTTACATCGTTATTAAAAAAGAACCATTCCCCAGGGTTTTTTTGACAAGAAAAAAAATCAAGGACGGTTCAACCTATCTTGGTCCGTTTACTTCATCTTCAAAAGTAAGGGAACTGCTTTCCTTCATCAAAACGCACATCCCGCTGAGAACCTGTTCACTGAATTTATCAACAGCGAATATATCCAGAAAAAAATTCAAGGTTTGTCTGGAATATCATCTGGGAAATTGCAAAGGTCCCTGTACCGGTTTACAATCTGAAGCTGACTATACTGCTTCATTGATGGAAATCAAGCATATTCTAAAAGGTAACCTCAACGGTATCATTGCCCGTTATAAGGAAGAACAAACGAAGTTTATTGCTGAACTTTCATTTGAAAAAGCAGAACAGATTCAACAAAAAATCGAAGCACTAAAAAACTATACCGCTCAATCTGTCATTGTAAGTCCAAGATTGGGAGACCTTGATGTATTTGCAACAGCGCAATATGAATCAGCTGTAGTTGTCAGTTACTTGGCTGTCAGAAATGGAACCATTATCAACTCGGCCAATCAGGTTTTTGAATCGGCACTTGAAAATACGGAATCAGCTGTACTTCCACAGGCTATATTCCATTTTTTAGACCTGTTCAGCAGCGATGCAACAGAAATCGTTGTGCCGTTTGACCTTGGGTATGGATTTGATGATTTTACCATTACCATTCCCAAAGCAGGTGAAAAACTTAGGCTACTGGAGATGGCTGAAACAAATGCAAAATTTCATGCAGGTGAAATGAAAAGGAAAAAAATGCTGGAGGCACATACCCCCTCTGCTGATAAGGCACAATTGCTTGAAAAAGTTCAGCAGGTACTATCTCTCGGTGCTTTGCCAGTGCATATCGAGTGTTTCGATAATTCTAATTTCCAGGGTGCTTATCCGGTATCTGCCATGGTTTGTTTCAGGGATGGAATACCCAGTAAAAAAGACTACAGACATTTTAATGTAAAGACAGTGGATGGCATCAATGATTTTGCATCCATGAAAGAAGCAGTCGGACGCAGATACAAGAGATTGGTGATAGAAGGTCAGGAACTACCACAACTTGTAATCATAGATGGCGGTAAGGGACAGTTAAGTGCAGCCATTGAGGCTGTTCAGGAACTTGGGATTGAAGGAAAAATCACACTAATTGGGTTGGCAAAAAATGTTGAAGAAATTTTCTTTTCTGGTGATTCAGAATCGCTCAAACTTGGTTTTAATAGTCCGGAATTACTGTTTCTAAGGCGAATAAGAGATGAGGTCCACCGCTTCGGCATCACATTCCACAGACAAAAACGGAGCACGGGGACATTTAAAAATGAACTGGAAAGCATACAAGGTATTGGCAAAGAAACAGCGAACCAGTTACTTGTCCATTTTCGTTCAGTAACAAATGTAAAAAAAGCCAGCTATGAAGAACTTGCAGCAAAGGTTGGCAAAGCCAAAGCCAGGGTTATCATCGATCATTTTCTAATTGGCGGTGAAAAAAAATCCGGATTATAAAAACTGTAATGACTAATAGCCAGATTGATGTTTAGTGAGTTTTTAACCGAGTTAGTAATGTATCTACAATACGTGCCTGTCCTTTTTTGCTCAGGTGTGCATGATCGATGTAATTGGTAAAATCTGCTGTGAATGACTTGAAGTTTTCACTATTCAAATTGATTATAGACTGGTCATCCTGTATGATTGCGCTCATCTTCTGCTGGAAATAAGAGAAATCTTTTTCCTTTTTTTTGAAAATTTCATAAGGAACAGGGTGAAAATAGATGAGGGGTCTCACCTGGTTTGCCCTGAGTTCTTGAATCATGGCTTCAAATGCTGCCAATGCTGCTGTGTCAATCTTAATCGCATCAGTATTCTCCTTTAATTCTCTTTTAACTCGTTGCTCAACATCACCCACTGCAAAAAAACTACCATAGTCGTTTACCCCATTAGCATCGATCTGATTTTTAGGAAATTTTGAAGGCATCAAACTGAAATGCCTGATTACGCCAACAACATAGGTTTCATATAAGTTTTTGGATCCCAAAGCACCGTAATACAACTTATCATCAAATTCCACTTCCTTCGAACCGTAATTCTTTGTCAGATAAGGGCTTACACAGATTACATAATTTCGCACACCACCTTTTAGCAAATTGGAAACAAGTGGACTAATTTCTGCAATATTGGCACCCATCATGCTTGCATTGTATATTTTTTGAGCAGAATAGGTATCATTATGCAATGAAAAATCAAGGTTATCTGACAGAGATGTGCCCAACAGCACGGTATTGAAATTCTGTGGAATATACCGATAAGATAAAAGGTATTTTGATATCCTTTCTGTGTGGTATACCGGCAGCTTACGATTGTTAACTGGTCTGAATAATCCATAAATATCAAGATACCAATTGATACCCGCAATAACCAGTAATAGGCCTGAAACACCTGCTATAACTGAGAAAATAAAACCTTTTCCACTCATGCTTACATTGGACATCAGCACCATTTTAAAAATCAAAGTAAAGAAAATCCTGCTTACCAGCTGAATTGAGGAAAATCAGATTAAGTAAAATCAGCAGCACTGTATATAATAGGTAACGTCTGTTTGTTGCAAATTTTTCTGTAACCTCCGTTGAGTTGGGCAGAAACAACATCACAATACCAGCAAGCCAAATTGGAGCGTCGTAAATGGATACTATTAAGTCAAATGATTGCACTTTGGCGGCTAACCCGAACATCGATTTCAGGATTACAACTGCCATATTTAAATCTTCAGCCCTGAAGAAAACACGCATGAGAAGCACAAATATAAAAGTCATGAATACTGCTACAATATGCGGTATGTAGATTTTTGTCTTCTGAAACAACCTGTGAAAAATCAGTCCCAAACCATTTAGTGCACCCCAAATGGCAAAAGTCCAGTTAGCCCCATGCCAGAGGCCACCCAGAAAAAAAGTAAGGAACAGGTTAAGGTGCATGCGGGCTTCACCAAACCGATTCCCCCCGAGTGGGATATAAAGGTAATCTCTGAGAAAGTTGCTCAAGGTGATATGCCAGCGCCTATAAAATTGCTGAATATTTTCAGATTTGTGCGGAGACCAAAAATTATTGGTGATTTTAATATTAAAAAGTAACCCCAGTCCAATGGCCATGTCGGCATACCCGCTGAAATCAAAATACAATTGAATTGTATAGGAAAATGTTGTCACCCATGCTTGAATGGTATCTAGTGATTCAAAATTCAGGTATCCCCGGCTGACTAATTTGCCGAATGTATCAGCAATGATGATTTTCTTTGCTAAGCCTATCTGAAAAAGGAAGATACCCTTAGCAATATTTGTTGCTTGGGGATGAGCCAGTTTTTTATCAAGGAGCTGCGGTAAAATAACTTTATGGTGAACAATCGGTCCGGATATCAATTGCGGAAAAAATGTTACAAATACTGCATAATGCAGGAAATTGAAATCTTGCACAGTCCCTCTGTAGCTGTCAACCAGATAGGCTATTTGCTGGAATGTAAAAAAACTGATACCCAATGGTAGGATAATATAGAGGAGATTGAAATCTGATCCTGAAACTGCATTCAGATTTTCAATAAAAAAATCTGCATACTTGTAATAAACAAGTAGCCCCAGGTTGAATGCAAGACCAGCTATCAAAAAAGCCTTCTTCTGGTAGGGTGGTATGGTATCTGCTGTCTTTTTTGCGCAGATGAAATTGATTATGATTGATACGGCCAGCAAAATGAGGTATCTGGGATTCCACCAGCCATAAAAAAAGAGCGAGGCAAATAGAAGCCAGATTTTTGAATATCCGTAGAGATGATACCTGTTCAGCAGAAAATAAATGAAACAGGTCAGTGGAAGAAAGGCAAATATGAATTCAACAGAATTAAAAAGCATAAAGAAAAAAAAGCCGGCATATGCC
>CANHUF010000002.1 GCA_947463715.1 Sphingobacteriales bacterium | reverse complement strand
GTTGTAAAAGGAACAATTTTTACGAAATACAAACAATTTGTGGACAATTGTTTTGACCTGTGTAAAAGGCAGGCTTTACATGCGCAAACCCTGGGCTTTATTCACCCTGCAACAGAAAAGGAAATGCTTTTTGAAAGTGAACTGGCAGCAGATATGAAGGCAGTTATTGAAAAATGGAGGGGCTACGCCAACCATTATTCAAGCGACAGGTCATAAATGGTTGCCGTAAACAACCCTTTTTCTTTGCCCTTCACAAGCACTCCCCAGTTACCATCGTAGCGAATCACTTTGGGGTAAAGGTATTTACCAAACTTTCCAATCTCCACTTCCATGGATACATCAAATTTGTAAACACCCGCATTGTAACTCATTTTATAGTTTCTCGCCAAGACTTCAAAAGATCCATAATCAAACCAGGTAGTCATCTCGTCAATAACAACATTATCCCGTTTGTAAAAAGAAAGGCCCTCTTTAATACTTACATGAAACAAATAAGCCAATTTACCTTGATACTCCTCAATATCTATACGCATATCATAGAGATCGCGGTGAGAAGGATCAAAAACCATGACTTTATCGCCCATTAAAGGGATACCGGGTATTTGTTTACCAGGATTGAAAAACAACATCTTTAGTTGTTCTTTATGCTTATCCAATCCCTTTTTCCCCTTTATGGTTCGATCGATATCTCCTATCACATTGGTTTGTGAACAAAGGGTATCCTTCGAGAAAAATAAAGAAGCATATAATTCTGCTGTGTAGTAATTATAGTCTCCGTTTGCTTTATAATAATCTCCTGTCGATTTTTCTTCCAGAATATTCGTTACCCTACAGGATTTGGCAGCCCATTGTCTTGTTTTACTGTAAAGGCTCGCAGACACTTTTCCCCCTCTGTTGAACATACGAACATCGTTGATTGCGCTGTAATTCAGGATACGCAGGTTTTTAAATGCCTTGTAAAAAGTTGTATCACTTTCTACCCGTTTTATAAACCCCGGAACATTTGTTCCGCTGCGAACAACGATAGGCGATAATGTTACCTGTCTGCCTTCCGACTCAACCACCACATTTTTTTCCTGGGCATTGAGGCTGTAAAAGCAGAACAAAGAAGCAATTATGCAATAATAGCGTTTCATTACTGCAAAGATAAACCAATCAGCATCATCGTTTGCTTCCAGTCTGTTGCACCTCCCTGTTCATCTCCATCATATCAACCGGTTGAGAAAAATCACCCAGCAACCATTTGCTGAAATAATCTCCCATCTGCCAGAAGAAATACTCCGTCATGTCTCCATAGCCATGACGCTGCCCGGGAAGCAGCACCAGATCAAATCGCTTATTGGCTTTGATGAGTGCATTGGCCATGCGGATGGTATTGGCTGGATGTACATTATTGTCTATATCACCATGCGAAAGCATGAGGCGGCCTTTGAGATTTTTTGCCAGCTCTGAATTCTTTTCAATATTGTATAAAAATGTAGTATCTCCCTTTTCAGAAATTTGTTCCCTTACCCCATGGTGTTTTTCACTCCACCACCTGTTATAAATGTTATTCTCGTGGTTACCTGCAGAAGAAACAGCTACTTTGAAGAAATCGGGATAAACCAACATTGCAGCTGTAGACATAAAACCACCGCCGGAATGTCCGTGAATACCCACCTTGCTGACATCAACGTATCCAAATCGCTGCCCCAGTTGTTCGATAACTGCTTTCTTGTCTGCCAGTCCGTAATCTCTCAGGTTCCCATAGCCATAATTATGATACCATTTTGACCTTGAAGGATGCCCACCTCTGTTACCTAAGGTAATGACGATAAATCCAAACTGAGCCAGGCGGTCTACACGATCCATGCTCCTTCCAAAAGCCTTGTTCACTGCTTCCGTTTGCGGACCGGGATATACGTACGCTACAACAGGGTATTTTTTTGTGGAATCGAAGTCAAAGGGTTTGTACATGACACCATAAAGATCAGTAATACCATCATCAGCCTTGGCTGTGAACAGTTCAGGAAACTTATATCCAGCCTGCATCAGGGATGATAAATCAGCTTTTTCAAGATCCATGATTTTCTTTCCGCTTACATCATATAAGGCAGTCACGGGCGTGGTGTTAACCCGTGAACTGGTATTGACAAAAAATCTTTTTTGCTCATCCAGATTTATGCTGTGTTCAAAATCTCCTGCGTTGAGCAACTTTACGCCTGATCCATCCAGCCCAACTTTATAAAAGTGCAGATAATAAGGATCTTCATTATTCTCCTTTCCATTAGCGGTAAAATATACAGTCTTTGTCTTCTCATCCACTCCTTCTATCTCTTCCACGTGCCATGGTCCGCTTGTTAACTGCGCCTTTAATTTGCCTCCGGTTTCATAGTGATAAAGGTGTGCCCAGCCATCTCTTTCACTCCAGTGAATGAAGTCTTTCCCATTATTGAAAAAAACTGGTTTTCTAACCTCAACGTATGTATTCATGCGCTCTTCAACCAACACTTTTACTTCCTTTGTGGCTACGTCAAAGGCGCAAATATCTATGCGTTTAAGGTCGCGGCTGGTTCTGCTAAAATAAAACTGGGCAGAGTCTCCCAGCCATTTCATAGTTCGGAAATCATCATCTCGGCTACGCTTATCCTGGTCGGCTGACCATATAGCTATCTCCTGATCCTTGAACAATGCAGTATTTATCTTGTGCATTTTTTTATCCTGCATGGCATACAACATCATTTCCCTAACAGGGGCCTCTTTCTCACCTGGCATGTGGTATTTGTATGTTTCCAGAGTTGGTCGTGGTTGAGCAACGCTGTTGATAACCCAGAGATCCTTGACCTGGCGACTATCTGTTCTGGTTATGGCAAAATACCTGGAATCAGGTGACCACAACGCAGACACGGATTTTCTTTTTTTCCTGTTAGCGTTCTTTTCAATGTTTGTTTCACCAAAAGACTCACCAAATCCAAAATTCTCAATGCCATCATCCGTGAGTTTCTCTTCAACAATTGTGCTATCGTCTTCATTCACCCTCGCCTTGCTGAAGTTGGCAGAGTCCATTCTGTAAAGGTTGAAGTTTCGGGCAAAAACCACCCATCGCTGATCTGGTGAAATATTGGCCCATGATGGCTTTGGTTTAGGTTTACGGTAATCTTTCAACTCAATAAGAGAGTCTCTCTGAATATTGTACTCAAAGAAAAAAACCTTTTTCTCTTTGGCTGCAGTTGCATTCTTTCTTGTAGTATCTTTTTTGGTCTCATCCTCTGTACTCTTTACTTCAAAGCTGATGACATTTTCATCCTTGGTGAATTTCAAGTTATCCAGCGCCAGGTGTTTACCATCGAAAGGATCTTTCACAATCCTGGTAATGGCTGCCGCCAGTTTATCGTTGTTGAACATGGGAGTCTTAGTTATTTTCACCGGATCAACAACCACCCACTGTTTACCTGCAGTTGTTTCATACATATACCAAAACTTGCTACCCGTCTTCATCCAATGCGGATCCACAGCTGTGGAAAAAATCATTTTCTCCAGTTTTTTGGGAGAAAATCTTGCTGCAAGTTCATAATTTGCCCGCTGATGAAACTGCTGCTGAGCTGATGCCTGAATAATGATGCCAAAGAATAAAAAAAGCAGAATGAGCTTTCTCATGTGTGTCAGTTTTGGAATGCCATAAAGATAAAGCCAAAATGTTTACTTTCGGGGTGAATCAAATACAATGAAAAGAATTTTCACCCTGGTTATTTTACTTCTCATGCAGTACAACATGGATGCACAGGATAAGGCACTCACATTTCTTGCCCTTGGAGACTCCTATACGATTGGCGAGAGCGTCCCTATCTATGAGAATTTCCCCTACCATACTGTACAACTGCTGAGAAAGAGAGGCATACCGGTTCACGCACCTGAAATCGTAGCAAAAACGGGGTGGACAACCGATGAGCTGAACGCCGGTATTGATCAAACATCCATGCTAGAAAGGTATGACATTGTAACACTGCTGATTGGCGTAAACAATCAATACAGGGGAAGATCATCAGATGAATACGCCGTTCATTTTGAAAAATTATTGCTGCGCGCCATTGGCTTTGCAGGGAACAGGAAAGACCATGTTTATGTATTGAGCATACCAGACTGGGGGGCAACCCCGTTTGCAGAAGGCAGGGACAGGAATAAAATTGCAACAGAAATTGATCAGTTCAATGCAATCAACCGAACAATAACAGCAAAACTCAATGTGGCTTATATCAATATCACTCCAGGCACCAGAGAGGCATCTACCGATGTAACACTGGTAGCAAAAGACAAACTACACCCCTCGGGAAAGGATTATTTGAGATGGGCAGCTTCACTGACTGAAGCCATCGTAAAAAACCGCTAACTAATCCCTGAAACTCTTGAAAAGCTTAAGTATCATGAGTCCAATAAATACCAGCACACCTACCCTTATTTCATTTTTGTACTTAGTTACAAATGCTTTGTAGTCCATAACTGTAATTTGAAGAAATTATATATCTAAGTAATTTTTCATCTCTTCTGCATATCCTTTGGCTTTAAGCCCTGCAGCTTCAGCAAAATCCTTCCCCGAAGAGGCAAAGATGATTTCCCTGCTGGAATTGACCAGTATGCCAACATCTCCATTCATGGCTTTCTTTGAAATTTCTGCCAGACTACCACCTTGGGCACCCACGCCTGGAACCAGAAAGAAATGATTTGGCGCAATCCTGCGGAGGTTGATAAACTCATCTGCCTGCGTTGCACCCACAACAAACATGAGGTTATCTGTAGAGCCCCAACCGGCAACTGTTCGAATTACATGTTCGTATACCCGTTCTCCTCCACTCAGCTCCTTCAACTCAAAATCAGCTGCACCCGGGTTGGAGGTAAGTCCGAGTACAATGGCCCATTTCCCATCAAACTGTAAAAAGGGTTTCACACTGTCTTCACCCATATAGGGAGCTATCGTTATTGCATCAAAAGGTAATACCTTTAAAAATGCATTGGCATACTGTGTTGAAGTATTGCCGATATCACCACGCTTGGCGTCAGCAATTCTGAAATGAGAACCTGGAATATAGTTTACAGTTTTCTCCATGCTTTCCCAACCCTTTAGCCCCTGGGCTTCGTAGAAGGCCGTATTGATTTTATAGCCAACACAATAGGGTAAAGTTGCATCAATAATTGCCTTGTTAAATTCAAAAACAGGATCGTTTTCATGATGCAGAAAATCAGGAATTTTAGTTGGATCTGTATCCAACCCTACACACAGGTAAGTACTCTTTGCCCTGATCTGGCTAACCAGTTCTGCTCTATTCATTTCAATTTATTTTATTTGTCCGGATTGCCCCTCAGCTGAAAACAATTCCTGGAGAATCTCTTTCAACGCCAGGCTGAATTGCCATATTTCCGTGTATGTGTTATACAAAGGAACCGGTGCCAGCCTGATGACATTGGGCTCACGCCAGTCTACCATGAACCCTTTTGCGAATAATTGTTCATATACTGCTCTCCCTTTTGCCGGGAACAAGAGCGATAACTGACAACCTCTGGAAGCAGGTGTAATGCACCTGAAGTGAGTTCCACCAAGGGCTTCAACCCATTCGGCGAGACACTTCTGCATCAACTTTTGCTTCTCCAAAAGTAATTGCCAACCTGCTGCATCAAAAATCGAAAGAGAAGCCTGCAAAGCAGCAAGGAGCATTACCGGTGGAGTGCTTAATTGCCACGCAGTGGCATCAGCTTCCGGTTCAAACCGTTCTTTCATTTGGAAACGGGATTCCTGTTTGTTACCCCACCAGCCAGTTAGCCTTTGCATGTCTTGCTGATGATGGTGTTTTTCATGAATGAAGGTTCCGCCTACCGCACCCGGACCGCCATTGAGGTATTTATAAGAACACCAGCACGCAAAATCAATTTCCCAATCGTGCAAAAACAGTGAAACATTTCCTATTGCATGCGCAAGATCCAGTCCCACCAAGGCCCCAGCCCTCCTTGCGGCAAGGGCAACTGCACCCAGATCAAAAAGCTGACCCGTATAGAAATTGATTCCCCCAAGCAGCACAAGTGCAAGTTCTCCGGAATGCCTGTTAATGGCTTCAATCATATCTTCATCGGCAATGGCTTCAAGACCACTTCCGGAATTTACTTCCACAATTATTTCATCAGGATTGAGTCCGAGATATGCAAGGTGCGACCTAACGGCGTACTGATCGCTTGGAAATGCCTTCGACTCCATCAGGATTTTCCTTTTCTTTCCGTCAGGACGGTAAAAACTCACCATCATGAGGTGAATATTGACCGAGAGCTGATTCATTACAGACAATTCATGGGGGAGTGAACCGGTAATATCAGCAAGCGTCTTCAGGAGCTTGTTGTGGAGGCTCATCCAGGAATCATCTCCCAGAAAAAAGGATTCAACACCTTCCATGGCCCATTGATCAAGAACTCTGTCAATTGCTTTTGCAGTAGATCTGGGTTGTAACCCAAGAGAATTACCCAGGAAATAAATACGCTGCTTGCCCTCAGCCTCAGGAATTTTAAATTCATTTCTGAATTTACCTACCGGATCTGTACGGTCGAAATGTGCGGCCTGCTGTTCCCATGTAGTTGAGTTTCCCATATTCAAATACTTCCTGTTCTTCCACCATCTACAGGGATACAAATACCATTCAGGTAAGCAGCTGCCGGCGAGGCAACAAATGCAGCAACTGCAGCTATTTCATGTGGAGCCCCGAACCTTTTTGCAGGTACAGAGGCTTGCATTTTTTCAATCATAGACGCTTTGCTTACTGACTCCCTTTCTGCAAAACTCTGTGCAACAGCATCAAGCCTGGAAGTGGCAATGAATCCTGGCAGAAGGCTATTCACTGTGATGCCGAACCGGGCCAGCTCATTAGACATGGTCTTAGACCATGAAGCCACTGCTGCCCGAATCGTATTGGAGACGCCGAGGTTATCAAGCGGTATGCGAACCGAAGTAGAAATAATATTGATGATTCTGCCCCATCCCTTTTCTTTCATGGCAGGTGCGACTGCCTGGGCCAGCATGTGGTTAACCACAAGGTGCTGGCGGAAAGCACTTTCAAACTCAAATGGCTGAGCAGTAGCAATCGGACCAGCTGCAGGGCCTCCAGTGTTGTTAATCAGGATGTCAATATTATTTTCTGCAACAATCTGGTTAATCATATCACCCAGTGCTGAAATATCCTGAAAATCAGCCACAAAAAACTGGTGTTGCTGACCATGGGTTTGGGGTAATTCAGCCAATACACCTTGCAGCCGTTCAGCATTCCTGGCAAAAAGTAAGCATGTTGCGCCAAGTGCCGCCAGTTCGAGGGCTATCGCTTTACCAATACCCTGAGAGCTACCGCAGATCAGTGCTGTTTTACCTTGAAGAGACAGTTCCATAAGTTATTATTCTTCGTCCATTTCATTTCGGATTTCATCCGAAACCTTAACAAGTATCTTATCTATCCGGTGTCCGTCCATATCGATTATCTCAAGAGAAAAACCTTTCCAGTCGAGGCGGTCACCGGTTGAGGGAATGCGTTCAAGTGTATGAAGGATGAAGCCTGCGAGGGTATCAAACTCTTGCTCACCTTCATTCATCCAGTCTGCCTTTTCAAAACGTGTTAAGAAGTCATAGAAAGGAATCTGCGCGTCAACAAGGAATGAGCCATCCTCTCTTTCCACGATTTCAAATTCCTCGCTGTCATCCTGAGGAAGTTCCCCTACAATAGCACCCATGATATCATTAAGGGTAACCAATCCGAGCAGCGTTCCATATTCATCCACTACAAAACTCGTATGTATCTTGGTTTGTTTGAATTTTTCGAGCAGTTTGTAGGGTGTAATATTTTCAGGAACAAATAAAGGAGTTTTCATCACCTCTTTAAAAGAGACATCATCAGGTGTGATGTACATATCCTTGATTGATACAATACCTTTGATATTGTCTATTGTTTTATCGCAGACAGGGTAAATGGAATGCGGCTCACTTTCAATTTTCTCCCTGATATTGATTTCATTGTCGTTGACATCAAACCATACTACATCACTTCTATGTGTCATCAGTGAAGTTACGTTCCTGTCTCCCAGGTGAAAAACACGCTGGATAATCTCCTGTTCCGTAGCTTCTATAGCCCCATGCTCCGTACCCTCGTTGATGATCGCCTTGATTTCCTCTTCGGTAACCTGACCTTCATCAGATTTCAATCTCATGATCTTGAGGATAAATCCGGAGAAATGAGACAGAAGCCATACAAAAGGATGAGCAAAAAGCGAAATCACCCGCATTGGAGCAGCTACACTTTTGGCAATTCCCTCTGGATTAGCCAGTCCTATTCGCTTGGGAACGAGTTCTCCAAAAACCAAGGAGAAAAACGTAACAAGAATAACAACAAGTGCTGTAGCAATTTCCTTACTGTACGTTGACATCATTCCGCTACCTTCAAAATATCCGGCAACATCATCAACGATTTTATCCCCTGAATAAACACCGGTGAAAATACCGATGGTGGTGATACCAATCTGGACTGTAGAGAGAAAGGATTCTGGTTTGATTGCCAGCTTCAGTGCCTGACCGGCTCTGCTATCCCCCTTGCTGGCCTGTCCTTCGAGCCTCGCTTTTCGGGCAGACACAAGGGCTATCTCAGCCATGGAAAAGAAACCATTCAACAGAATAAGGAAAAACAGAATAAGCAGCTCGTTCATATAGTAGAATGGGGTAAAGATAAGGTCTGCTTCGCGAAACTTGCCCCAATTCTGCCAAAAACTATCCCCAATATCCCCCCCGCCACTATATCTGACGGATAATGCACCCCTACATATACCTGTGAATAGGCAACTATAGCAGCCCACAAGAATAAAAAACCATATTTAGGGGAAAATTTTTTGAAAGAAAAGAAGACATACGTTGCGAAAGCAAAATGATTGAAAGCATGGGAACTCGTGAAACTTCCATTTGCCCCACAGTATCTTGCCAAAAAACGGATATTTCCAGCCATAAACGGATCACGGCAGGGCCTTGGACGGTCAAAAAAATCCTTTATAAAATGACTGCTCAGCGTATCACAAAAGCCCACCAGCGCAATACCTCCAAGTACCCAGAACCAGGCCTTTTTCCCCAGGTACTGAAATGACATGAGGATTATAAATATGTATAAAGGAATATGAAATACGGGCTCCCTGAATAATAGTGCAATATTATCAAACCAGGGATGAATAAAATGCCTGTTCAGCAGAATCATAAGCTGATAATCCCAGTGCAGCAGTTGCTGCAACCACGGAATTCCGGACGATTGCAAATGAATCATGATGCAAAAATAAGCACATCAGCTCATCTTTTTCGTAACTTTGTATGTACTAATATAAATTACTTTGGCACTTATCAAAAGCATTTCAGGAATCAGGGGAACAATTGGAGGCTTGCCTGGAGAATCACTTTCTCCTTTGGATGTGGTAAAATATACCGCCGCTTTCGGGCAATGGGCAATATCAGGAGGAAATAAAAAAATTGTCATTGGAAGAGACGGGCGTATGAGCGGACCGATGATTTCGGGATTAGTTACACAGACTCTTGTTGCGCTGGGAATTGAGGTTATTGATCTGGGACTGTCTACAACACCAACTGTTGAATTTGAAGTAGTGGCAGAGCAGGCTGCGGGAGGTATCATCATTACCGCAAGTCACAATCCCAAAGAATGGAATGCCTTAAAACTGCTCAATGAAAAAGGAGAATTCATAAGTGCAGAAGTAGGCACAGAAATTCTTCAAAATGCAGAAAATAACCAGATAAAGTTTGCTACAGTTGACAACCCTGGCTTAGTGGTTAAGAGACATGACCATGCAGACAGGCATCTTGATGCCATTATAAACCATCAGTTGGTCAACAGCAGAATCATAGCAGGTAAAAACTTAAAGATAGTTGTTGATGCAATCAACAGCAGTGGTGCAATTTTTGTCCCTGCATTGCTCAGAAGACTGGGCGTGGAACATAAAAACATTATAGTGCTCAACGGAGAAGTTGACGGACGTTTTGCACACAATCCCGAGCCTTTGCCACAGCACCTCAGTGAACTTGCAGCTGCAGTAGTTTCCAACAAGGCAGACCTTGGCATTTCGGTTGATCCTGATGTTGACAGGCTTGTACTGGTGTGTGAGGATGGTTCTATGTTTGGAGAAGAGTATACCCTGGTTGCCGTTGCAGATTATGTACTGAGCAGGATTAAAGGTGACACTGTTAGCAACCTTTCCTCTACACGCGCATTAAAAGACATCACCGAAAGTCATGGCTGCACGTATCATCCGGCTGCCGTTGGGGAAGTGAACGTCGTAGCAAAAATGAAGGAAGTAAACGCAGTTATTGGTGGCGAAGGAAATGGCGGAATCATCGTTCCTGATTTCCACTATGGAAGGGACGCACTCATCGGCATTGCCCTTTTCCTCACACATATGTCTCTCTCCGGAAGAACTGCCAGGCAAATAAGATATGGTTATCCTAATTATTTTATCAGCAAAAATAAAATCGAGTTGGCTGACCAATCTTCACTCCCCAAAGTATTTGAAAAACTGAAAGAGAAATACAAGGGATATCCGATGAATACCATAGATGGACTCAGGATAGAATTTGACAACGACTGGGTTCATTTAAGGGCCAGTAATACAGAGCCTATTATCAGAATCATAGCCGAAAGTAATTTTGAAACTACGGCCAATAATATTGCATCAAAGTTGATCAGAGATATTCAGGAATCATTGTAAACCCAAACAAATACTGCATTTAAAGCATTCATGATGGCTCAGAGAATATATTTTGACAATGCTGCTACAACGCCCATAGATCCGGTAGTTTTTGAAGCGATGAAGCCCTATTTTCTGGAAAATTTCGGAAATCCGTCATCGATATATTCTTATGGAAGGGAAAATCGGCTGGCCATTGAAAAAGCCAGAAAATCAGTAGCTGCGCACTTAAAAGCACATCCTTCTGAAATTTTTTTCACGAGTGGAGGAACAGAAAGCAGCAATACTGCCATTTTTAGTTCAGTCCGGGAATTGGGATGCACAAGGATTATCACTTCTCCGATAGAACATCATGCGACTTTACACACCTGTACTTTTCTTGCAGATAAAAAAGAGGTAGAACTGGAGCTGTTAAAGCTGCTACCGGATGGCCACATTGATCTTGAAGACCTGGAATCCAGACTTGGATCCTCTGGTAAAAAAACACTGGTATCACTCATGCATGCCAACAATGAGATTGGCAATATCAGTGATATTCAAAAAATCGGGATGCTGTGCCAAACACATGGTGCACTCTTTCATGCTGATACGGTGCAGACAGTTGGTCATTTCCCAATTGACCTGTCTGCCACAGAAGTTGATTTTATTACCGGCGCAGGACATAAATTTCATGGCCCTAAGGGCATTGGTATTTTGTATGTAAACGGCAGAAATAAAATCTCTCCATACATCCATGGTGGAGGTCAGGAGAGAAATATGCGTGCCGGTACAGAAAATATTTATGGCATTGTAGGCTTTGCTGCAGCGCTGAACCTGGCCATGGAAAACCACGAGTCAGACAGGATTTATATCCAAAATCTAAAGATGCACATGCACAAGCGCCTGAGTGAAAAAATAAAGGGTATTGTATTCAATGGAGATCCTGAAGGAGATAGTTTATATACTGTTCTCAGTGCCGGATTCCCGTTAACAGAACGCACTGAAATGTTGTTGTTTAACCTCGACGTCAACAACATATGTGTATCTGGAGGAAGCGCCTGTAGCAGCGGCGCCAATCAGGGATCTCATGTTATCAGTGCGCTGAATGTTCCGCTGCAGTCTACCGTCAGATTTTCATTCAGCAAATACAATACAATAGATGAAATTGATACCGTAGTCAATCAGCTGACTACGTTGCTTTAGGTACAATCACTTGATTTTTTTCTTGATTTCATTCAGAATCACCAATGCTTCAACCGGGGTAAGCTTATCAATGTTGATGTTACCCAGCATCTGTCTGATTTCACTGAAGACTTCGGTATGTGCATCAAAAATTGACAGCTGAATATTTGAACTCATTTCAAAGTCTTCTACATGGAAACTTTGATTACCCCCCTGCTTCCTCTCGAGAATCTCCAGCAATCCTGAAGCCCTGTCAACAAGCACCGAAGGCATACCGGCCATACGGGCAACATGGATACCGAAACTATGCGTACTACCACCTGGCGATAATTTGCGCAGGAAGATTATTTTATTGTTCACTTCCCTGTGTGTAATATGAAAATTTCTGATCCGGGGAAGCTGCAATTCCAGTTCATTCATCTCATGATAATGCGTAGCAAAAAGTGTTCTGGGCTGATAAACCGATTGATGCAGATATTCAGCAATGCTCCAGGCAATAGAGATCCCATCATAGGTTGAGGTGCCCCGCCCAATTTCGTCCAGCACTACAAGACTCCTGGCTGACAAATTATTGATGATGCTGGCGGTTTCATTCATTTCTACCATGAATGTCGACTCCCCTCCACTCAGGTTATCAGAAGCTCCAACTCTTGTAAATATCTTATCCGTAACGGGGATCTGGGCCAGGGAAGCAGGCACATAACTTCCCATGTGTGCCATCAGTGTAATCAATGCTGTCTGACGCAACAAAGCACTTTTACCACTCATATTAGGCCCCGTCAGGATGATGAGCTGACAATCATCCTGATCAAGGGTAAGATCATTTGCAATGTACTGTTCTCCCACAGGCAACAAGCGCTCTATGACGGGATGCCTTGCTTCCTGAAGTTTCAGATACCTGCCTTCATGAATATGTGGTTTGCAGTAATTGTTTCTTTCTGCATTGAAAGCAAAGCATAACAGACAATCAAGGGTAGCCAGCACATTGGAATTTTGCTGCAACGGCAGGATATATTCCTGCAATGCCGAAAGTAAACTGTCATACAAGGATGCCTCCAGTTGCAGCATCTTGTCTTCCGCACCCATGATTTTCTCTTCGTATTCCTTTAATTCAGGTGTGATATACCTTTCGGCATTGGCCAGTGTTTGTTTGCGGATCCAGGCAGCAGGAACTTTCTGTTTATGGACATTACTCACTTCCAAGTAGTAACCAAAAACATTATTGAAACCTATTTTCAATGAATTAATGCCGGTTTCTGCAATTTCACGCTGTTGAATCTCAAGTAAATAGTGCTTACCTCCTTTAGCAAGCTCTCTGTAGCCATCCAGTTCCTCAAATATGCCAGATGCAATAACACCGGGCTTTGAAGCCTGTGCAGGTGCATCTGCATCAATCTCACGAAGAATGCGCTCAGCGATATACGAACAGGTATTGAGGTTATCAGCCAGTCTTAAGAGGTAATCATTTTCTAATGCCGAAGCTGATGATTTGATTGACCCTATCTGCGTTAACCCTTTTGCCAGATGAAGCAAGTCCCGCGGTCCGATTTTTCTTGAAGGAATTTTACTTACCAGTCTTTCAATATCACCGCAAGCCTGAATGGCAGCAACGGTTTCGGTTCGCCAGGTTTTATTATCCAATGCATCCGCCACCAGCTGCAAACGCTCTTCAATACGCTCTTTACTCACAAGGGGCATCAACACCCACCTTTTGAGCATACGCGCACCCATTGGAGATACGGTGGAATCAATTGTTTTCAATAGTGTGGCACCATCCGGAAAAGGCGACTGTACAAGCTCCAGATTCCGAATGGTAAACTGATCCATCCAAAGGTATTCATCCCTGTTAATTCTGTGAACCGTTGTAATGTGATGGCTATGAGGATGCACCGTGTCTCCCAGATAATGCAACACAGCTCCGGCTGCAATTACAGCATTCGGGAAATCTTCAATACCAAAACCTTTGAGCGAGTGGGTTCCGAACTGCTTAAGCAAACTTTCATGTGCATAGCGGTAATCAAAAATCCAGGGATCTATCTGGTAGGTATGAAACTTTTTACCATAGCGTTCAATAAATTGCTGCTGATGTCCCTTTTGAAAAATCACTTCCGCAGGCTGAAAAGACTGCAAAAGCTTATCGATATATTCCAGATTACCTTCAGCCACCAAAAACTCTCCGGTAGAAATATCGAGGAATGAGATTCCATTGAGCTGATCTCCAAAATAAATGCCAGCCAGGAAATTATTGCTTTTGTGTTCCAGTAATTTATCGTGTGTTGCCAATCCGGGTGTGACCATTTCAGTGACACCTCTTTTTACAATACCCTTTGCGGTTTTGGGATCTTCCAGTTGGTCACAGATTGCCACCCTGAAGCCAGCCTTTACAAGTTTGTGCAAATAGGAGTCTAGCGCATGATGAGGGAATCCTGCAAGCTCCAGTGACGCAGCAGCGCCATTGTTACGTTTTGTAAGGGTAATTCCCAAAACCTGAGAGGCCCTTACTGCATCTTCACCGAATGTCTCATAAAAATCACCTACCCTGAATAGAAGAACAGCATCAGGATATTTTTGCTTGATAGCCCTGTGCTGCTGCATCAATGGTGTGTCTTCTGCGTTTTTACTCATTCCGGTTTCCTGTATCTTTCAAAATTACGAAAGCCATCCAAGCAAACACCAATACTTTAAAACTTATGACTTAAAATGTTTGCTGTTTCTGCTGCATTCTGCTAAATTTAACCAGATGAAAAACCTTGCAGGCAGATGGATACTTTTGATTCTGTTCATTGGGAGCTTCCAAACATTGATTTTTGCACAGGAAGTCAAGCTAGACTCTTCCAATCTTCCCATAGTGGTGATTGAAACAGGAGGACAAGCCATTCCCAATTCTCCCAAAATAACTGCCTCCATGGGAATCATTTTCAATGGAAGCGGAAAGCGGAACAACAGAACCGATTCATTTAACCACTTTAATGGAATAATTGGTGTAGAACTGCGTGGACAATCATCGCAGGGCCTCTTCCCGATGAAATCCTATGATATTGAATTGCGAACTTCTACAGGTATAGAGCTGAATCAACCGCTGTTAGGCATGCCTTCAGAAAGTGATTGGGTGCTGTATGCACCCTTTACAGACAAAACACTCATGAGGAATTTTCTAGCCTATACATTAACACAACAAATGGGCAGGTGGGCTTCAAGGATCAGGTATGTGGAACTGATTGTTGACAACGATTATAAAGGCATCTACCTGTTGATGGAAAAAATTAAAAGAGGAACAGACAGGGTTAATATCAGCAAATTACAGCTAACAGACAATACCGGGATAGAGCTGACCGGCGGTTATATTTTTAGTCTTGACAAACAACCCAACGGCTGGTTTTCAAGATTCATTGCACCTAATGCCACTTCAAATCTCTACAGACAATTCAGTTATGTTTATCCAAAAGCAGACATCATAACTGTACAACAAAAGAACTACATCAAGAGTTTCGTAGATGAATTTGAGAATACGCTGGCAGGACCCGACTTTCAGCATCCCTCCAAAGGAATCAGAAAAATAGCAGATCTCCCTTCATTCATGGACTACTTTATCATAAATGAACTGAGCAGGAATGTTGATGGGTACAGGCTGAGCAGCTATTTTCATAAGAATAAAAGCTCCGTGAACGACAGGATTGTGGCTGGTCCCGTCTGGGATTACGACCTTGCATTCAGGAATGCCAATTACTGCAATGGCAGTGATCCTTACGGGTGGGCATTCCGATTCAATTATGTTTGTCCAGGCGATGGAGCAGGACTGGTTCCATTCTGGTGGGAAAGATTGTTGATGGATACAGCTTATTCCGCTTCTCTTCGGTGCAGGTGGGAAGACCTTAGAAAAAATGTATTGTCAGAAAAAAACATCAATCACCTTATTGATTCAATCGCAACATTAACAAGTGAAGCGAGAAACAGGCATTTCAAAAGATGGCCGGTGATTGGTCAATATGTATGGCCCAACCCAAACCCTATTCCTGTTAGCTATGCGGATGAAATAGCCTCCTTGAAAAGTTGGTTAAGAGCCCGGGCAGACTGGATTGACCAAAATCTCGAAGACAAAGGTGCTTGCGGCATAAACCAAAACCCAAATGTTGAAAATCCCGGCTACAGGTTTTTCCCTAATCCTTTTAACAGCAGAGGGCACCTTCAATTTCAAGCCATTGAATCAGGAATAATTACGGTTCAGATAAATGATATGCTTGGCAGAGCAATCATGAAAAAACAGTATAGCGTATTCCCGGGCAACAACAAGATTGAACTTGATACCGAAAAATTGCAAAAAGGTCTGTACTTTATTGTGATAACAGATACCCAAAACATTGTGCATACAATAAGAATCCTGAAGCAATGATAATTTGATTCATGGAACAAAATGACTACTGTCATGTTGAAAACACGAACAGCTTTCTACTTTTCAAAAAAGGAAAAGATGTCTTCTGCTGGAAAAGTGAGGCCCGGATATTCCACTAAAAATAAAACAACATTAATCCGTGGGGGACAAGCTTATTTCAGTCTGATGAACAGACTGATTATGGAGGCTTCACAAAGTATTCAATTACAGGTATATATTCTGGAAGCTGACAAAACGGGATCAGAGGTAATTAACAACCTAATGAAAGCTGCAAAAAGAGGTGTTACTATTCAGGTATTACTGGATGGCTATGCTTCAGGCGGCCTCGCATCAGCAATAATCAGTGAAATGCGCGCGGCAGGCATTAAACTCCGTTTCTTTGAACCAATTTTTAAAGGTGGAAATTTTTATTTTGGGAGAAGATTACACCATAAAGTACTGGTATGCGACGGAAAGTATGGCCTGGCTGGAGGTATTAATATTTCTGACCGTTACAACGACATGCCTGGTATACCAGCATGGCTGGATTTTGCAGTCTTGATTGAAGGTGAAGCTGTTTTTGAATTGCATAAACTTTGTAATCAGCTTTATGCAAAGGAAAAGGCAGATATCGTTGAACTTAACAGACAACAAATAACCAATGAAGGATGGAACAACCTAAACTGTGCTGTAAGAGTAAGGAGGAATGACTGGGTAATCAATAAAAATCAAATCTCAGCTACCTACATGGAATTCTTCAGACAAGCCAGTAAGGAGATAGTGATCATGTCAAGCTATTTTATTCCCAGCAACTTCTTCAGACACAATCTCATACAGGCCGCAAAAAGGGGCGTAAAAATTAAGCTGATCCTGGCTGGGATTTCAGATATTGATATTGCCAAGGATGCTGAAAGATACTTATACAGATGGGCCTTACACCACGGTATTGAGTTGTATGAATACCCCAAAAATGTTTTGCATGGTAAGGTTGCCATTTGTGACGGCCGTATTGTAAGTATTGGGTCATACAATATCAATGACCTGAGTGCACTGGCTAGTATTGAGTTAAACATCGATGTCAATGATCAGCATTTCGCACAACATGTTCAACAAGAATTTGAAAAGATCATTGAACAAGACTGTATTCCTATTTCTAATCATACCGGAATAAAGTGGAATTTCATTAATCGCCTATACCATTGGTTTGCTTATACCATCGTAAGATTTCTTTTCAGAATATTCACCTTTTATTTTAGGAAAAAGAAGATTCCGTTTTTTACTGATGTTCGTTAATCTGCTACATGACATACATCAGCAGCAACAACTGGCTTCAGCAGTAACTTCATGAAAACTAAAATATGACGGGAGAATTGAATGAAACACAAATCAACAACATACTATGCAGCCAGGCTGTAGGCAGAATTGCCTGCTGTGACGGCAAACATCCATACATCGTGCCGGTAACCTACTCATATGACGGAGAACATATTTTTGCCCAGTCTTATGAAGGCCGGAAGATGGAGATGATGAGAAAAAATCCGAATGTGTGTTTTCAGGTAGATATATCAACAGATATTTTTAACTGGCAAAGTGTGTTGATTTTCGGTCAATTTGAAGAAATCAATGAGGATGACATTCCTGAAACAAGAGAAAGTCATTTTTCAAAGATTATGCCGCTGATGACGGGGTCAAAAATTCACGAACATGAACATTCTGAAAGATCAGACAATACGTTGAGCGACACATCAAGAATTAAGCCAATTATGTTCAGGATCAATATCAATGAAAAAATGGGCCGATTTGAAAAGCGATAAAGAATCTACTTGAATTGCTTTTAGTTCAATTATTAAGTATTTTTACTTAAATTAAGTATTAATAACTACATCATTTGACCCTTTTTAATTGAAATGCAGTTCAAAAGACTCAATAACATGACAGGCTCCGATCCAATGCTAAACCGCAGGATTGTGTCTATTTACATCAATGAATTTGAGATTCTCAGAACAGCTGTCCTTGAGTTACCGCAGGCAGAAAATACAGATCTCATCATTGCAGCATTGCACAAAATGAAACCGGGAATGGTCATTTTTGAACATGCTGATATTCTTCCAAAATTTGAAGCTGTTATCAACAGAAAAAAGAATAATGAAGCGATACATAAAGATGATGCTGCAATAACAGAAATTCTAATGCTAACAGAAAAGAATTTAAACCACCTTAAAACTTATCTGAAATCATTAAATTAACTACGCATATCATTATTGCCATAAAATTTATTATATGCCTCAACCCTGTTATTGACATGTAATTTTTTGTAAATATGGTATACATGTTTTCTAACAGTTTCTGTTGAAATATGAAGGTCCGTACCAATTTCTTTGTACAACATACCCTTAACAAGCCTATCCAGGATTTCCAATTCCCTGTTGCTCAGGCTTTCAACCAGCGGGTCTCTGGACTGCTCTTTTTTTCTGAAACTCGAAACTACTTTTGCTGCAATTTGCCTGGTCATGGGCGCACCACCATTCATTAATTCACGAATGGATTCAAGCAATTCAAGTGGTTTTGTTTGCTTAAGCATATAACCATTGGCACCTGCCGCCAAAGCATCAAATACATTCTCATTATCCTCATAAATTGTGCAAACCATGAATTTAATCTTCGGGCAAAGCCCTTTTAAAATACCGATGGCTTCTATACCACTCATAGCCCCAAGATTAATATCCATCAACACAACATCCGGAGGATTATTGGGTATATTTTTTACTGCTTCTTCTGCACAATCCAAAATGGCAGTAATAGAAAATCCAGTTGAATTTGAAAGGATTTCCTGCAATGCCATCCGCATAAACTGATTGTCTTCAACAATGGCAACTTTGATGTCTGATTGGTGGTTTTTCATTTAGGTTTTAAAAGTAAACGTTAATGATTAACTTTTATAGTTCTACATGTGTTACGCTAAGCGTGCCTAAACAGGCGCATAAATTAAAAATTTTTCTTCAAAAAATGACTCCTCGAAGAAATCAGCAACTGAAACCTGATGGGGCCGCAGTCCTGATTCAAAAATCTCCTGAGTAAGATCTCCTCCCTTAAGGCAAATTAATCCATTTTTAAACTCTTCCAGTTTCCGTTCTTTCCGCAACAAAGGTTTTGACCATCTCCATAGGTCTTTCAAGGGAGCCACAGCCCTCGAAACTGCAAAATCAAATTGCCTACCCTTGATATCTTCTGCTCTGGTATGCTGAAAAGTTATGTTTGTGATAGATAACTCAGTGGCAACAGCCTCTACTACTTTTAACTTTTTAGCAATCGAATCAACAAGATGAAACTGCACATCAGGAAAAAAAATGGCAAGTGGAATACCGGGAAATCCACCACCCGTTCCTATATCAATTATTTCCATACCTGACCGGAAGGGAAACTGAGCAGCTATTGCAAGTGCATGCAATACATGTCTTTCATACAGAGAATCAATATCTTTTCTTGATATGACATTGATTTTCTGATTCCATGTTTCATACAAATCTCCAAGTGCACTAAACTGATTTACCTGATGATCACTGAAATCATTGAAATATTTCAAAATCAGCTCCATGTCTTTCTGGGTTTTTTCCATAAGGATGAAAGAAATAAAGTGTAATAAAAAAACATCCAGATATCCCACAAAATGAAAAAAGGAAATAAATCTGTTTCCCCAAGTTTCTTCATGGCCTTATACAGAATGACAGACTGAACCAATAATTTTAAGAACAAAATTCCCAAAGTCCACTGCCAGTAAAAACTAAATACAGACCAGATAAAAAATGGATAAAACAAAACCTGCGTTACCATGTATGCAGCAAGTACTAACTTATGTTTGGGCTTATAATACCTACCCGTTGAATTATGCCTCTTTTTTTGAAGATACCAGTTCTTCCATTTCGTAGGGGGCGTTGAATAGGTAAAAGCATCCTTGTCGATTACAACAGCAGTATTCTTTTTATGCGCACTGGCGTTAATGAACAAATCATCATCACCACCAGGCAAATGATGGTGTGATGCGAATCCTTTTTGCTGGTAAAAAAGTCCTTTTTTATAGGCTAGATTTCTACCTACACCCATATATGGCATACCACCCAAAGCCATGGAGAGATATTGCAAAGCTGTATGAAAAGACTCAAACCTAACCAGGAAATTAAGTAGCCCCCCTCGCTTTTTGTATCCCCCATATCCCAAAACAATTTCAATACCATCTGTAAACGCGGACTGCATTTTTTCAATCCAGTTTTCAGATGCTGGAATACAGTCTGCATCTGTTAACAATAGAACTTCATGCTTGGCCGATTTAATACCTATTGATAAAGGAAATTTCTTACCGGGAATATGCATAGCCTCTTGTTTCAGCTCCACAAGATGTAACTGTTTGAAAGCCTTATACAACCCATCCAGGAGGTATTTGGTATCATCTCTGGAGTTGTCGTTTACAACAACAATTTCATGAGAACTTTTGTAGGCCTGAGCAAGCACGCCCGGCATATTGGCTTCTATTTCATCTGCTTCATCCCGGGCACAAATAACAACACTTACAGCCTGCTGTCTTGTCACAGTCTCTGTTTTGGGCTTGTGAAATGCAAGAAGCCTGAAATAACGTAAATAAAAAAATAACTGAACAAGTGCAGTCAGTGAAAATGCTATCAATGGGAGCCAATCAATGATGTCCATGGGTACAAAGATACAATATCTTTGTACCCATGGACTATACTCAATGCCTGGAATACTTATATACGAAACTGCCCATGTTCAGCAGAACAGGTCCTGCAGCGCTTAAAATGGACCTTTCCAATACTTTAGCTATCTGCAAAGTGCTGGAAAACCCCGAAAAAAAGTTTAAATGTATCCACATTGCCGGCACAACTGGCAAAGGATCTGTCAGCCACATGCTGGCTTCAATATTCCAGTCATCAGGGTATAAGACTGGTCTGTATACTTCACCCCACCTGACAGACTTCCGGGAAAGAATCAGGATTAACGGACAAATGATTCCCGAAAAGCGGGTTATATCATTTACGGAGTCAATGATTCCGGTAATTGAATCAATCTCACCTTCGTTTTTTGAGCTTACTGTTGGGATGGCATTTCAATACTTTGCTGAAGAAAGAGTAGATATTGCCATCATAGAAACCGGCCTGGGAGGCAGGTTAGATAGCACAAACATCGTTACGCCGGAACTGAGCATCATTACAAATATTGGATTTGACCATGTTGCATTGCTCGGCAATACACTTCCTCTGATAGCAAATGAAAAAGCAGGTATCATCAAAGAAGGGATTCCTGCCCTGATTGGCGAAAAGTCAATGGATACAGAGGCTGTCTTCCGACTTAAAGCGAAAAACATGCAAGCAGACCTCTATTTCGCAGACGATATGGCAACAATTAAAGCTGCTGAACAGGAAATCGACAAGCTTGTGGTTGAACTTACAGATAATACACTTGAAAAAACGCTCAGGCTTCAGACAGACCTTGCGGGAGTTTACCAAAAAGAAAATATCAAAACCGTTTATGCGGCAATCCAACTCCTTAAAAAATCAGGTTGGAATATCCCTGATCAGAGCTTAAAACAAGGTTTACAACAGGTCATTAGGCTCACTGGATTACACGGCAGGTGGGAATTGCTGCACAAAAATCCATTCATTGTTGCAGATGTTGCTCATAACGCGGATGGCATCAAAAAACTGATGGTTCAAATATCCACCACTGCATACAATAAGCTATTTATTATCCTGGGATTATCTGCAGACAAGGATACTGCTGCCATCCTCCGGCTATTACCCAAAAATGCATTTTATTTCTATACCCAGGCGTCAATTCCAAGAGCCATGTCATGCCAGGAATTAAAGGAACTGGCTGATTCTTTTGGACTCACGGGATGTATTGCAGCGCATGTGAATCTGGCAATAGAATTAAGCTTGGAAAAAGCTGAAAAACATGACCTGATTGTTATTTGCGGCAGTGTTTTTATTGTTGGTGAAATTGACAGAAAAAGACTCAGTCAATAATGCAGATGGCCCAACTTATGTAAAGCATGCAGCAATGCCGTTACATGCATACTTTGGTGAATCTGTCCGGTCTTAAGCAACTCCTTTACTTCTTCAACGGTAAGAAAATGGAGTTCAATTTCTTCATTGGGATCAAGTTTCTGTTCGGACACTTGCTCACCTCCCGATGCCAGAAAAAAATGCATCCAGTTATTATGGGTAGATGGATTGGCAGAAGTCTTGCCGAGGTATTCCAGCTTACTGAACTGAAATCCAGTCTCTTCCAGCAATTCTCGAGAAATGGCATCTTCCAGGCTTCGGTCTTCCGGATCAACACATCCACCTGGTATTTCCATCATGGTAAGTCCGGCTGCATGCCTGTATTGCCGCTCAAAGATGAACCTACCATCAGTTGTCAGGGCAACAGCAGTAACCCAATCCGGAAATTCATACACATAATAGGGATCAACAAGACTACCATTCTGTTTTTCACATGTATCTTTTCTGACAGTGAACCAGAGATCTCTGAACAGGTATTCTGACTTAAGTAACTTCCACAGCATAAAACTTATTTAACCCCTCTGATTAATGCTCTGCGTATGTAAGGGGGTTTGAGCTTTTTGTCATAATAGAAAATCATATAACCCTGAGATGGACTTACCTTAAACCCAGCAGTCTCGAGTAAGTCTGTAAATTCAGCCTGATCTCCATGCTGATGATAAGTACAGAGGGCAATTCGAAGACTTGCCCTGTTATGCAAGATCTGCTTAAACCCTTTTAACAAGGGGCGCTCTCCCCCATCAACATCAATTTTTAAAAATGTCACTTCCCTGTCCCGAAAAAAAACATCTCCGGAACAATGGCTTTCATCATTAGTGTCTGAAACAAACTTTGGAATAATGTCAACTTTATCTTTCCAGGGAGCAAAAGTGCACTGCAAGGCTTCGATCCATTCCGGATCACATTCAAACAGGTAAATCTTACTGACCTTATCAACAATAGCCAGTGCGAAGTTCCCTTCAGCAGCACCAAAATCTGCAACTACATCAGTATTACTCAGGTTAAATGTTGAAGTAAGGTACCTGTGCGGACTGGCTTCATCCTGCTCAAGTGTAAGGTCATGAAACGACCTTCTAATTCTGTCTGCGGTCCACCTCCGTTTAAAATACAACCGCTTGTCTTCCATAAGCACATACTTCAAGCCATTTTGATCATCCGTATACACTGCTATATCCTCCTTTTTGTATTTGGATGTGAAGGAATAAGGAAAAATGCCTACGCCATCGGTGCGGACAAATTCAGCAACCTGCTGCGCTTCCTCGTCATCAGCAAAAGGAGGTTTTGAAAGGAGAGCAGGAATGCGTTTTCTCAAGGAAGACAAAAGCATAGCTGTTCTCAGTGGCTTGGGAACCAAGGCCCTGTATAGCAATGAAGATGTAAATGGCATATCAGATTTTAACGATGGACTTCACCTGTTGAATTACCTGGTTCTGCAAACGTACATAATAGATACCAGCCGGCAAATGCTCTCCATCGAAATCCACTTTATATGTGCCCGGATTAAATTCCCTGTCTGTAAGTATTCTGACCAGTCTGCCGGCGCCATCAAGAACCTGTAGGAGTGTATGCCCACCCATTGTCTTAAACTGAATACCCACAGATTTATGAAATGGATTGGGGAATGCCACAATCAATTGATCGGCATTCCCAACAGGATTAAGTACGGAACAGGTGCCAACCCTGGTCAATGGCAGGTCTTGAAAGTTTTTCAACATCACAGTATTCAACATCCCAGAATCCACACACAACCAATTTGACAGAATACTGGCATAAACACTCCTGAAATCATACTGGTAAGGAATATTATCACCTACTGTTGCAGCTGATGGGATGGTAGGATTATTCCCTGAAATTCCTCCTTCAACTTTTGCACCGAAAACGAAAAGTGGGGCTGCCGCGCCATGGTCTGTTCCACTGGAACCATTGCTCAGTATTCTCCGTCCGAATTCAGAAAAAGTCATGCCCACAACCCTGTCTTCAACACCCAGTAATCTAATATCATCCATGAATGCCTTGATAGCAGCACTTACATTTCCCAATAGCCTGGCATGTGTTCCTGTTGAAGTATCGCTGGTAGTCACCTGATTGGAATGTGTATCAAACCCACCATAGTTAACCATATAAATCTTAGTCTTCAAACCACCTTTGATAAGTCTTGCTACAATTTTAAGCTGATCTGCCAGAGAATTACCGGTAGG
>CANHUF010000001.1 GCA_947463715.1 Sphingobacteriales bacterium | reverse complement strand
AAGCATGTTATTGAAAAGTGGACTGAAGACTATATCCGTGTGAGTCAGTACAGGGTCAAAGGGAGTCCATACATGCTTGGTGAGTCATTTGATGGGCAACTTACAATGAAGACCGGACTCAAAACGATTAACCAGAAAGTGTTGTATAACCTGATGGAGCAAAAAGTGGGCACGGAAATGGACAAACAAATGATTGCGCCTGATGGTGATGTGGTTAGCTTTTTCATCCAGCTCCCTGAAAAATTTGGTGGTGAAAAGCTCGATTTTGTGGCTACTGCTACCTTGGGAGACAATAATGTCAAAGGTTATTTGAATGTGATAGCAGACGGTCCTAAACTGGCTTTTCTTAGGCAGTATAAGTCGAAGATGGTTCCTGACCCAACAAACATGTATTCAAAAGATATCCGCATATTTGAGCAGTACAACGAGTATTACATTTTCGTTCGTAAAACAGCTGAACTTATCAAAGTTCGCTTAAAAGAGAAAGACATTGTTGCAGCTTTGGCTGGCTTCGCAATTCCTGCCAATACAGATTTTTCCAAAATGGCTGCTGTAAAGCAGGCGGTTGAGTTCCTTAACCGATAGCTGATTGCGCAGTTATAAAAATTTATAAAACAGGTATCCTGCAGCCTTTCTTACTGGATTCAAAGGCCAGTTCGATAATCCTGATTACCTTCAAACCATCTTCCGGGGGCTCCTGTAAAGGAGCCCCATTCATTACAGCCTGATACACGTTTTCATAAAAAAGGTTATATCCTCCCTGCAAAGAGGGGTATTTTTCCCGAACAATCTTTCCTTCTACCTCACTGTGTAACAGTCCCCAGTTTTCTTCAGGCTCCATTCCCCAGGTAACCGAATCGGGCATCTGTCCGGATTTGAGTAATTCTTCCTGTGGGTCTTCTCCTCTTTTAATGAATGAACCTTTGGTGCCATGGAGCATATATCGTGGTCCCATTTCCCTTACCAGCATACTGGCATGCAGCGTCACTATTAGATTTTCATATTCCAGCCTCACATCAAAGTAGTCATCCACCCGGGAATAAGCTTTCATGCATCTGATATCTGCCCGAATAAACTGTGGCATACCAAATAGTACAAGGGCCTGATCGATCAGGTGCGGTCCCAGGTCATAAAAAATGCCACTACCGGGTAAAGGTTCTTCCCGCCATAATCCATAAGTGCGGGGATCAGGCCGGTACCTGTCGTAGTGCGCAAAAAACTCGCGTGGCTCGCCAATCAGTCCATCAGCAAGAATTTGCTGCATGGTGAGAAAATCGGCAACATAGCGTCTATTCTGGTAAACTGCACATTTCTTTCCAGTTTGTTGAGCTATTTCTACCAACTCCTGTGCTTCTGCGGTGGTATTGGTAAACGGCTTCTCAACTATCACATGTTTCCCCGCCAGCATTGCTGCTTTGGCATATGGTAAATGGGTTGTATTCGGACTGCAAATCACCACCAAATCAATTTTCGGATCTGCAAGAACTTCTTCGAATGTCCTGACCACGCTGATTTCTGGATATTTTTGGGATGCTGAATTGCCATTGCGCTCCATGATCATACTCAAACTAAATCCCGGATGGGTCAGTATGAAAGGTATGTGAAAAGTCCTGGCTGAAATACCATGAGAAATAACTGCCGTTGAAATCTGCTGCAATACTTTTTCCATCACCCTAAAATAGCGCTTTATCAGGTATTGCTCAACCTTAATCCTTTATCTTTGCCGCAAATTTTTGAATCCATGGAATTGAAACAACTTATTTTGTCGGCCTGGGATAACAGAGAACTTCTCAAAGAGACTCAATATGCAGATGCTGTAAGGGCAGTGATTGAAGAGGTGGATAAAGGTCGTTTGCGCGTTGCAGAAAAAACTGATGATAACTGGGTAGTGAATGAGTGGGTAAAGCAGGCTATTCTGATGTATTTTGGTATTCAGCAAATGCAGACCTGGGAGCTGGCTCCTTTTGAGTTTTATGATAAAATGTTGTTGAAAAAGGATTATAAATCCCTGGGTGTTCGGGCTGTTCCGCATGCTGTTGCCCGTTATGGTGCTTTTCTGGCTAAAAATGTAGTGCTGATGCCATCCTATGTAAATATTGGTGCATATGTTGATGAAGGAACCATGGTTGATACCTGGGCTACTGTTGGCAGCTGTGCCCAGATAGGTAAAGGTGTTCACCTGAGTGGAGGCGTAGGTATAGGTGGTGTGCTCGAGCCTCTTCAGGCTACACCGGTGATTGTTGAAGACGGCTGTTTTATCGGTTCACGTTGTATAGTTGTGGAAGGGGTTATTGTTGAAAAAGAAGCGGTGCTGGGAGCTAATGTGGTATTGACCAAATCTACAAAAATCATAGATGTAAGCGGACCAGAACCGATTGAATACAAAGGAAGGGTGCCAGCGAGGTCAGTAGTCATACCCGGCTCCTATGCTAAGCAATTCCCCGCAGGTGAATACCAGGTGGGTTGTGCGTTGATCATCGGTCAGCGTAAGGCCAGCACCGATCTCAAAACAAGTTTAAATGATGCATTGCGTGACTTCAATGTTTCTGTATAACCGACGCATATTAGTTTTACAGCATGGAGTTGGTACTGAATCAAACAGAGTTGGCAATTATCAGGCATGTAGCGCAGGCAGCTGAATCTATTGGTGTTGAAGCGTTTGTGGTGGGAGGATTTGTGCGGGATAAACTTCTTGGTCGTAATTGTGTAGACATCGATATTGTATGCCTGGGCGATGCTATTCAGTTGGCAGAAACAGTAGGGAAGGGGCTGAAACCCAAGCCTAAAGTATCCTGGTTCAAAACATTTGGTACCGCGCACCTTTTCACACATGGGTATGATGTTGAATTTGTAGGAGCAAGAAAGGAAAGCTATCAGCAAGATTCGAGAAACCCTGTAGTTGTACCAGGAACTTTACAGGACGATCAGGACAGGCGTGATTTTACCATCAATGCCCTGGCTTTCTCCGTAAAAGATGCAAAATCTGTTCTGCCTTTATCTCAGATTATTGACCCCTTTAAAGGGACGGAAGATCTGATTAACAGGATCATCCGAACTCCCCTTCAACCGGGCAGAACTTTCAGCGATGATCCGCTGAGAATGATGCGGGCCATCAGGTTTGCTGCACAACTTAACTTTACCATAGAACCTGAAACCCTCATTGGAATAGCCGAAACAGCAGAAAGAATTGGCATCATAACACAAGAGCGTATTACAGAAGAATTCAATAAAATCATGATGGCAACAAAGCCTTCAGTTGGTTTGGATTTGTTGTATAAATGCGGATTATTAAAATTGATTTTTCCGCAGCTTGTAGATCTTGCCGGAGCAACTTATATTGACGGAAAAGGTCATAAGGATAACTTTTATCATACCCTGCAGGTATTGGATAACATCTGTTTACATACCAAAAACCTTTGGCTGAGATGGGCAGCATTGTTGCATGATATTGCAAAACCTGCCACTAAGCGATTTGAAAAGGGTGTTGGATGGACTTTCCACGGGCATGAAATAGTTGGAGGCAGGATGGTCTCGAAAATCTTTTCCAAGTTTAAATTACCACTACACGAAGAGTTGCGTTATGTAAGAAAGTTGGTTGAATTGCATCTCCGGCCCATAAGTCTGACCAAAGAAAACATTACAGATTCTGCTATTCGCAGGCTTTTGTTTGATGCAGGTGAAGAACTGGATGACCTGATGATGTTGTGCGATGCCGATATCACCTCCAAAAACGAAACAAAGGTCCGGCGTTACAGGGCGAACTTTGAACTTGTAAGGCATCGCTTAAAAGAAGTAGAGGAAAAAGATAAAGTACGCAACTGGCAGCCTCCGATTACAGGCGAACTCATCATGGAGACATTTAAATTGCAGCCCTGCAGAGAAGTAGGTATCATTAAAACAGCTATCCGGGAAGCAATTCTCGATGGACTTATCGCAAATAATTATGATGAGGCATATGGGTTGATGATGGAGGAAGGGGAGAAGCTCGGGTTGAAAAGGTTATAATTTATGGCCTGAAGACAGCATCCTCAGTCAGGTTGGATTTTACCTTATTAAACCAGGTAACCTGACGTTTTGCATAGTTTCGGGTGTGCTGTTTGATTTTAGATATTGCCTCCTCCCTTGTCAGTAATCCATCAAAATAGTCAAAGAATTCCTGATAACCTACCGTTTTTAGGGCGGGTAAATTTCTGAAATCATTTAATCCCCTAACTTCTTCCTCTAATCCGTCTGCAATCATCTGATCTACGCGCTGGTTAATCCGGCTATACAATGTTTCTCTTGCCGTTTCCATAATGCAATACCTGAAAATATACCCTTTTTCTTTCCAGGCCTTTTGTCTTGTTTCACCAAGTTGAAACTGTGCTATTGGTATTCCTGTGTGCAGAGATACTTCCAGGGCCCGCATCACCCTGTTGGGGTTATTAAAGTCACTTTTTAGCTTGAAACCGGAGTCTATTTCATCCAAAGCCTGTTGAATTCCTGATAAACCTTTTGATTCAAAAATTCCGATAACTTCATCCCTCACCGAAGCTGGTATCTCAGGGATTTCATCCAGTCCTTCTACCAGTGCCCTGATATACAGTCCTGTTCCACCACACAGGATAACTTTGTTGTGTAACTTGAATAATTCATCCAGATAAAGTTCGGCTTCACGGGCAAATGATGCAGCATTAACATTTGAGGTTATGCTGTGGTTTGCAATAAAATAATGTTGAACCTGGGCCAACTCTGTTGCTGAAGGTCTGGCAACGCCAATATTTAGCTCACGATAGCATTGTCTTGAATCTGCTGAGATGATGGCTGTTTTGAACTTTTCAGCCAGGGATATCGCAAATGAGGTTTTACCAATGGCGGTTGGACCGGCAACAATGATGCATTCTTTTTCCGGCATTTCAGGCAAAACTAAAATGAGGTATCGTCCTCTGAAGTATCTGTACCCTCTTCAGTGTCTTCTGAAGTTTCACCTGCTTCACCTTCATCAGAAAATCCATCCCCAAGGGATGATAAATCGTATTTCTCTTCAACATCAGCAAAACGATCTCCGAGAATACTTTTTATGCCGTATTGGCTCGGACCAATCCCCTCTTTTCTTGTTATGGCAGGGTAGGTTATTTTAGGGTTTTCTTCTTTCGAAACACTGATCAACTGCACCTGGAAGGTCCAGTTTTTGTTGAAATCATAGACATAAATAAATTTCTGTTCTGTAACATTTATTTCAGAACTGATAGTTGTATCAAACATATCCAGCGGATCAACTTTGTATTGGACGTCAGGATATTTCTCCAGGCTGATAGCTCTGCCTCTCTGCCAGCTGTCATTACTCCTGTAGAAAGTTGCCTGGTGGATACTGTCAAATTCGTATGCACTGAGGATAGCCTGGTGTAGTTCAAAAAAGGTCATATCGTGACGTATTGCTACATCGCGGTATATTGTGTCATCCTCCTCAAAGAAAACTCGGAATTTTAAAATGGCCATGGAGGCAAGTTAATGATTTTCGTGAAATTTAAATGCCTGATTAGTGCATTAACTTATTGTAAAACAGGGTAATATATAAACAAAATTGATCTGGTTTTCCCCAATTGCGTGAATTTTAGAACTTAAATCCAAGGGTTAGTGCCAGGATATTTCCCGCACCTTTGATTATGCCTGGAGCATAGAATCCATTATCCAACCGATATGGGAATGTTGCATCTTTTTTTAATTGATGGATATAAGTCAGGTCAGCAAAAAAACCCATATTCCTGTATCCCAGTCCACCACTCAAGCTCATTTGCTGGGCTTTGAGATCAGAAAGCTGGTAAGCATTGTTCATATAATTGAATCCGAGTCTGGTCATAAAAGTGTTGAACTTCAGCTCCCCACCCAGCCTGATGTTTAAGGCTGATCTAAATTGTTCAGAGATAGCGGAATTAACTTGTTGGAGGTAGCTGCTTCCCTGGTTGCCGTTATTCACTGAACCCGGTTCTTCAAACATGGCATTACCATAGTTTATGAATTCGACATCGGCACTTAAAAACCCTCTTTGTTGCTGCACGTCTTCCACTTCATTCAAAACATAGGAGATGCCTGCCATAAATCGGGTCGGCGTTGTAAAGTTATACTGGTACTGCCCGAGCTCACCATCGTTAAAATCAAGTGAACTTTGCGTTTTTACACCGCCGCCCTGGTATCCTTCAAGGTCTGTGGATATAGCAGTACTATAACGGTCGTCCATGTTGTACAAGGTGGGTGTATGGAAAGCCATGCCAATCCTCAACCTGTCAACAGGTTTGAAAATCAAACCAAGTTTCAGTCCTATACCCAGACCTTCGCTTGTTAGAAATTCTGTTGTTTCGAAATAGTTGAAATTGTTTAATTTCTTTGTTCCATCTGTTTCTTTGAATGTAGCTGTTCGTTCAAAGCGGATTTTGCTGAAGACAATGGTTCCGCCCAGAAAAAGTTTGTCCATGTAGTTGGCACTGGCGGCAAAAAACATGTCATTGATATTTCCTTTGCTTTCAAAAGTTTGCTCCTGTTGTACGCCGGTTTGCGGCGTAGACAGGCTGCGGTATCCCGAAATGCTGTTTCCCGGACCTGCAATGGTATCAATCAGAAAGGTATTGAAAGCGAGGCTGGCACCGAAAGGGAAATTTCTGGCTGCATTATTGGGGTCAGTAACATTGTTATTGATCAGCTCTTCGAGATATTTCTCTGAGTAAGAGCTCTCGTTGTTTAATCCGCTCAGTGCTATCTTGTTACCCAGGTTTACAGTCTTGTTCATGCCAATCCCAAAGGTGTAATTGCGCCATTTTCCATTCCATGAACCGGGTCTTGCAAAGACAAGTCCGGCCTGACTCAGGTCAGGACTTGTATATTTTCCTTTTGTGGTATTGTTGAGGTAAGCAGTTTTATTGCTGCCAAAAGACAGGTCAGGAGTAAAAACAAATTCACTTGTCCTGAAAAACGCGAGTCCTGCGGGGTTTACAGTGGCTGTGGAAATATCACCGCCCAGCGCTACAATAGCACCGCCGATGGCACGAGCCCTGGCAGTACCGCCATGGGTGGTTTGTGAAAAACGCAATGCGTCAATAGGTTCCTGAGCGTATACAAAGGCAGTGAGCTGGAAAGCTGAAAGTAACAGAAACTGCTTCATAGTCTTGTCTTGGTCATCAAAAAAATAAAGGCATTGGAATGTAATTCATACTGATTCCAATGCCTTGGTGTAAATTCTTTTATCAGTTGCCTCCTCTTGGAAAAGATCTGACGGGGGCTGAACTGCTGCCTGAGCTGCTTCCCGAACTACTGCCTGAGGAAGAATTTGAAGAAGTTCCTGAGCTCCTGTTGCTGCTGGATCCTGAGTTGCTGTTGCTGAATGTTCTGGCCGGACTGCCATAATCACTACCACTGCTTCTTGGATTGTATCCTCCGCGCGGGGTGCTGCTGCTGTTGTTATTGTAATATTGATTGCCAGAGCGGATAGGTGTTCCCAGCTTGGGATCAGAAAATGCGTTTCTGGGTGCACTGTAACTGCTGAGGTTATAGGTGCGGGGGCCACTGCTTTTGGGTGTAACATATTTAGTTACGTTATAAACAATGACCGGTCTGCCGTAATAGTTTGGTGAAAATGGATTCATATATCCAGAATTTCTATAAGCATATGGATTTCCCCAAAGAGAGTTACCATAGCCCATGCCATATCCGAATGAAGGAGCCACGTTGAAATAATTGCTGTTGTTCCAGTGTGGATTGTTCCAGTATCCATAATCGTCATCAAACGTATTCCACCTCGATCCACCAATAGATTTCATCCTGAGGTACCTGTCTTCCATGGGAACATTTTCGGCACGGTACTCATCCCTGTTATCCATCTGCACATAGCCGCTGTTGTCTTTGGTAGGTGAAAAATACACATCGTCAGGTGTTTGTCCGCTCCTGTAAGCAGTGCTGCAACCCATCATGATGGAAGACAGCAAAAACATAGAAATGATCCTGTTCATGGTGATGCGGTTTAAAGATTACTCCGAAGTTACTACATTTGCGCATTCGGAACTTAAATATAGGACGATCGGTAGGCCCAAAGGTTGCGAAATTTCATCATAAATATGTTAAACTATTAATAATATGGCCAACGAACTCACATCCAGGGCAACAGACTATGCACAATGGTACAATGATTTGATTCTGAAAGGTGGACTGGCAGACTATTCTGCAGTAAGGGGATGCATGGTAATCAAACCATATGGGTATGCACTTTGGGAGAATATGAAGGATGTGCTGGACAGGATGTTTAAGGAAACGGGACATGTGAATGCCTATTTTCCGCTTTTTGTACCCAAGTCTTTTCTGGAAAAGGAAGAAGGGCACGCAGAAGGTTTTGCCAAAGAATGTGCTGTAGTTACCCATTACAGGTTAAAGGGAGATCCCAATAATAAAGGGAAACTGATTGTTGATCCGGAAGCAAAGCTTGAAGAGGAATTGATTGTTCGTCCCACCAGTGAAGCCATCATCTGGAATGCATACAAAGACTGGATTCAGTCTTACCGGGATTTGCCTTTGCTCATCAACCAATGGGCCAATGTGGTTCGTTGGGAGATGCGCACCAGGCTTTTTTTACGTACAGCAGAGTTTTTATGGCAGGAGGGACATACAGCCCATGCTACAGCAGACGAGGCAATCCAGGAAGCTGAAAAAATGCTCCATGTATATGCTGATTTTGTTGAAAACTACATGGCGTTACCGGTGATGAAAGGCGTAAAGACTCCTAATGAGCGTTTTGCCGGGGCACTCGAGACATATTGTATAGAGGCTTTGATGCAGGACGGAAAAGCGTTGCAGGCGGGTACGTCCCATTTCCTCGGACAAAATTTTGCCAAGGCTTTTGACGTGAAGTACCTGACCAAAGAAAACAGGCAGGAGTTTGTGTGGGCCACTTCCTGGGGTGTTTCTACCCGTTTGATCGGAGCCCTTGTGATGGCGCATAGTGACGATCAGGGTTTGGTGTTGCCTCCACGCATCGCTCCATTGCAGGTTGTTATAGTACCGATTTTTAAAGGAGCTGAGCAAAAGGCTGCTGTTGATGAAAAAGTATCACCCTTGATTGCAGATCTGAAAGCAAGGGGTATATCTGTTAAATATGATGATTCCGAGAATAATCGTCCGGGATGGAAGTTTGCTGAATACGAACTGAAAGGTGTGCCGGTAAGGATCGCAATTGGCCCCAAGGATATTGAGAATGGTGTTGTTGAAATTGCCCGCAGAGATACCAAGGAAAAGACTTCAGTTCCGGTTGAAGGTGTGGCGCAGTATATACAAGAGCTGCTGGAGAACATACAACAAAACCTGTATAACAGGGCATTGGCATACAGGGAGGAACACATAACGGCTGTAAACAGCTGGGAAGAGTTCAAAGCTGTTCTCGAGCAAAAGGGAGGATTTGTTTCAGCACATTGGGATGGAACGCCGGAAACTGAAGAAAAAATCAAGGATGAGACAAAAGCAACAATACGGTGTATTCCACTCAATAATACACAGGAGTCGGGTAGTTGTATATATTCCTGTAAGCCAAGTAGTCAGCGTGTGCTGTTTGCATTGGCTTATTAATGGAGGTGTGAGGTAAATCAGTTGATTGTTTTATTTCTTGCGTTCAGGCATCCACCAATTACTCCGGCTTTCTCCCCCATGGTTGAAAACTTGAGAACAGTGTCGTTGTTCACAAGGCCCAGTGAGTATTTGTTAAGTGTACTCCGGGCAGGAAGCCTGATGTAATCACCTGATTCTGCCATCACTCCACCGATAATCATCAGTTCGGGATTAAAAATATTAATAAGGACGGCTAGTCCTTTTCCCAACTTTTCACCGGCTTCGGCAAGGAGTTCGATGCACAGGGTGTCTTCGGCCTGAGCTCCCGAAACAATATCTGCTAGGGTAATATCTTCCGGACTTTTGTTATCCCGCAGTACAGAAGAGGACTCACCTTTTTTAATCCGCTCTTTAAATTTTCTCAACAAGGCATATCCTGAAGCCTCAGTTTCCAGGCATCCTTTTTTGCCACAGTGGCAAAGTAGTTCATTGTCATAGAGGGGGATGTGGCCTATTTCACCACTGAAGCCGGATTTGCCTATGTATAGGTTGCCATCTATTATTATACCGGTGCCAATGCCGTAGTCCAGATTTACAAATACGATATGTTTTTCATTGGCATCCACACCATTGTAATATTCACCAAGCGCCATTGCCCTTGAATCATTTTCCAGGAATGCCGGGATACCGATTTTTTTCTGGATGGTGTCAGTTAGAGGTTCGTCATGGAAATGGAAGTAGTTGAAGTTGTGACCAGCTTTGAGGTTGATTCTTCCTTTGAGGTTAATCCCCATTCCCAGGATCAACTGTCGTTGGACACCTGTTGAGTCAATGAATTCTTCAATCGTTCCGATAAGTCTTTGCAGGCAATCTGGATCATTCTCTAATAAAAAAGGTACTTTTTGCTTTTCAATGACCATATTTCTGTTGAAATCCATCAACCCGAAATTGATGTGGTACTGTTTCACATCTACGCCAAGGAAAAAGCATGCACCGGATACCAGTCCGTATACACTCGCTCTTCTACCACCGGTAGAGTCCAGTTTTCCCTGATCCTGAATCAGTCCGGCTGCAATCAGTTCATTGATCAGAGAAGTCATTTTGGGTACACTGGCCTTGAGCTCATGGCTCATTTCTGTTATTGTACTCAATCCATGCTGGTCAATGTACCTGATCATGGCCTTTTTCTGGGTTCGGTTTTTGTAGACCACACCTGAGGCATCATCTATAAGAAATACGTCAAAGTTTGAATTATTTTTTTTCATCTGCTATTATGCAGCTAATGTATAAGTTTTATTGTCTTTTTTCAAACTCTTGAACTTTTTCAATTTTTTTATTATACTATAACGGCCGGGGAATGGCAGGGTAAGCAGGTTGGCACACTCGCTGCACAAAGATTCACCAGGCACCTGACACATTTCAAATAGTTCTGACATTTTATGAAAAGGATGCATTAATTTTGCACCCATTAAACCAAAAAACAAACAGTCATGGCATACGACGTACTCGTTTTAGGAAGCGGTCCGGGTGGTTACCCCGCTGCAATCAGGGCCTCACAGCTTGGTTTCAAGGTGGCCATCATTGAAAAGGAAAGCCTCGGAGGTGTATGTCTGAACTGGGGTTGTATCCCAACAAAAGCACTGCTGAAAAGCGCACAGGTTTATGATTACCTGAAGCACAGTGCAGACTACGGGATAAAGTCAACCGGTGTTGAACATGACTTTTCTGCCGTGGTCAAGCGCAGCAGGGGTGTAGCAGACAAGATGAGCAAGGGTGTTCAGTTCCTGATGAAGAAAAATAAGATTGATGTCATCATGGGCTACGGACGGATAGCTTCCAAGGGCAAAATCGAAGTAACAGCTGCGGATGGTTCCAAACAGGTTGTGGAAGGAAAGTATATCATCATCGCAACTGGTGCAAGAAGCAGACAGCTTCCTAACCTTCCTCAGGATGGTAAGAAAATCATTGGATACAGAGAAGCTATGGTGCTTCCTGAGCAGCCAAAGACTATGGTTGTTGTAGGAAGTGGTGCAATAGGTGTTGAATTTGCAGATTTCTATAACTCGATGGGTACAAAAGTAACTATCGTGGAATTTATGGATCGCATAGTGCCTGTAGAAGATGCAGACATCAGCAAAGAGCTGGAGAAGCAACTCAAGAAAAAAGGCATTGCAGTGCTCACTTCCAGTGAAGTCACCAGGGTTGATACTGCAGGTGCCGGTGTTAAGGCACATGTAAAAAATGCTTCAGGAGAGTCAGTTCTGGAAGCTGATATCGTGCTGAGTGCTGTTGGTATAGCGCCGAATATTGAAAATATTGGACTCGAGGAAAATGGTGTAAGGATTGAGAAGGGAAGGATTGTTGTGGATAAAACCCAGCAGACTTCTGTGGCAGGTATTTATGCTATTGGCGACTGTTCACCAGGTCAGGCACTGGCCCACGTTGCCGGAAAAGAAGGGATCAATGCTGCAGAAGCTATTGCCTATCTCGAGAAAAAACACCACCACCAGCCAGATGCAATTGATTACAACAACATTCCCGGATGTACTTATTGTTCACCGGAAATTGCTTCAGTGGGGTATACAGAAAAGGCAGCCAAAGAAGCCGGATATGAAATTAAAGTTGGCAAATTTCCTTTCATGGCCAGTGGCAAAGCCAGCGCATCAGGCAATACGGATGGCTTTGTTAAAGTCATTTTTGATGCCAAATATGGTGAGTTCCTCGGGGCACACATGATCGGTGCAGGCGTAACAGAGCTGATCGCTGAAGTTGTTGTAGCCAGGAAACTGGAGACAACCCAGCATGAAATCCTCAATGCCATTCACCCACACCCAACCATGAGTGAAGCTGTTAAAGAAGCAGTTGCTGCAGCTTATGGAGAAGCAATTGATATTTAATTTGGACGATAATTGATTTATTATTATCTTTGCCGTCCCTAAAAAATAGAGTTTATGGCACGAGTATGTCAGGTAACAGGAAAGCGACCCATCACCGGAAACAAGGTTTCCCATTCAAATATCAAGACAAAGCGTCGTTTTCTGCCTAATCTGCAGACTAAGCGTTTCTTCCTGGCTGAAGAAGACAGGTGGGTGACAATAAAGCTTTCATCAGAAGCAATCCGCACTATCAATAAAAACGGATTGTATACTGTAGTGAAAGAGCTGCGTTCACAAGGTGTAAATATTTGATTAACGTTATAATCTAAAGCAATGGCTAAGAAAGGAAACAGGGTTCAGGTGATTTTAGAGTGCACAGAGCACAAGACTACTGGCATGGCTGGAACAAGTCGCTACATCACCACCAAGAACAAGAAAAATACGCCTGAGCGTATGGAGTTGAAGAAATACAACCCCATCCTGAAAAAATATACAGTTCACAAGGAAATTAAATAATCATGGCAAAAGCAGCTTCCAAAAACGCGAAAATCAAGGACGCCAAAGCATCAGCTGAAGCGAAAAACTGGACCAAGGTCATCAGGGCTGTAAGAAGTCCGAAAACCGGTGCATATACCTTCAAAGAGGCTATTGTACACAAGGACAAGGTCAAGGAATACCTTGCAAATTAAAAATATTCAGATTCTTTATCAAGAGCTGTTCCGGCAACCAATGCGGAGCAGCTTTTGTTTTTAAAAAAATGGGCGTTTAATGATGCTCAAAAACAGAGTCTATGGGTTTTTTTGACAGATTATTTGGAAAAAAAGAAAAAGAGCAGCTTGATAAAGGGCTTGAAAGAACCCGAGAGGGCTTTTTCTCAAAGCTTTCCAAGGCTATTGCCGGCAAATCAGAGGTTGATGATGAAGTGCTGGATCAGCTGGAGGAGGCTCTCATTACAGCTGATGTAGGTGTGGATACCACCCTGGAAATCATTGAAAAAATCCAGTCTAGGGTTGCACGTGATAAATACCTGGGCACCAGCGAGCTGAATGCCATCCTGCTGGATGAAGTCATGTCTATTTTGGTAGACGACGATCAGGATACGCTAAAGCATTTTCAGCTGCCAGAAGGGAAAAAGCCTTTTGTTATACTTGTTGTGGGGGTCAATGGCGTTGGCAAAACTACTACCATCGGTAAACTTGCCACCAATTTCAAAAACGCCGGCAAATCAGTGATGCTGGGCGCTGCTGATACATTCAGGGCTGCTGCAGTTGACCAGTTAACCATCTGGAGCGAACGCGCAGGTGTCCCCATCGTTAAAAAAGAAATGGGTAGTGATCCAGCATCTGTAGCCTTTGATACAGTAAACAGTGCAGTTGCAAAAGGGGTTGATATTGTTTTGATAGACACAGCAGGCAGGTTGCATAACAAGGTGCACCTGATGGAAGAGCTGAGTAAAATCAGAAGGGTTATTCAAAAAGTTATTCCAGATGCGCCACACGAAACCTTGTTGGTTTTGGATGGAACAACCGGACAGAATGCCATTGAGCAGGCAAGACATTTTTCAGCTGCTACAGATGTGTCTGCGCTCGCCATCACAAAACTCGATGGAACCGCAAAAGGGGGAATCGTACTGGCTATCGCCAATCAGTTTAAAATACCGGTGAAATTTATTGGTGTTGGTGAAAAGGCAGAAGACCTGATGGTATTTGATAAAAAAGCTTTTGTGGAAGGTTTATTTAAATCATAAAAAAAACCACTTACCACTCCGTCACCAGACACACGCTTTGCTCCGTCTGGATCAACCCCTCCTTGGAAAGGAGGGTAGTCCTTTAAAAAATGAATCAATGAAGTCTAAAACAATTAAAAAAGACAAAATAAACATCATTACCCTTGGTTGCAGCAAGAATATGGTGGATAGTGAGGTTATGAGCGGACAACTTCTGGCTAATCAGATGGATGTTGTTCATGAAAATAAAAAGCTCGATCACAATATCGTGATCGTCAACACTTGTGGTTTCATAGACAAAGCAAAGGAAGAAAGTGTCAATACCATTCTCGATCAGGTTGAACTGAAAAGAAAGGGAAAGTTGGATAAAGTTTATGTTACCGGCTGCCTCAGCGAAAGGTATAAACAAAACCTGGAGGCTGAAATTCCTGAAGTAGATGCATACTTTGGTACAATGGAATTGCCCGGACTGCTTGCTGTTCTCAATGCAGATTATAAATCTGAGCTGGTTGGCGAAAGGTTACTCAGCACGCCATCTCATTATGCGTATCTGAAGATCAGTGAAGGCTGTAACAGAACCTGTTCTTTTTGTGCAATTCCCCTCATGCGGGGTGGTCACCGCAGTAAGCCCATGGAGGAGCTGGTTGCAGAAGCTGAGAAACTTGTAAAATCAGGCGTAAAGGAAATCATGCTTATAGCACAGGAACTTACTTATTACGGACTCGATATTTACAAAACCCGCATGCTGCCTGACTTATTGCGCAAGCTGGCAAGGATAGAGGGGTTGGAATGGATTAGGTTACATTATGCGTATCCATCAAAATTTCCGCTTGAAATTATTGATGTCATGAAGGAGGAACCCAAAATATGCAACTACCTGGATATGCCATTGCAGCATGCTTCAGACCACATGCTGGATGCCATGAAAAGGCAGATAACCAGAAAGGAAATGACCGAACTGATTCATGAAATCAGAGCGAGGATACCGGAAATTTGCTTGCGGACAACCCTTATTGCAGGTTTTCCAGGGGAAACAAGAGACGATGTGGAAGAAGTAAAGGATTTTCTTGCTGAAATAAAGTTTGACAGGGTAGGTGTGTTTACCTATTCACACGAAGAAGACACCTCTGCTCATAGCCTGGACGACTCACTTTCCCCAGAGGAGAAAGAAGAACGGGCTCAGGAAATTATTGCCTTTCAGCAAGACATAAGCCTTGAGAAAAATCAGGAAAAACTTGGACAGGTTCTGAAAGTTATAGTAGATAAGAAAGAAGCGGGTAGGTATATCGGTCGAACTGAATTTGACAGTGTTGAAGTAGATAATGAAGTGATAATTATTGCTGATAAAAAACTAAAACCCGGTGATTTTGTTAATGTCCGCATAACCAAAGCCTATGACTACGACCTGGAGGGAGAAGTGGTTGGGTAAAAGGTACGAGCCTGCCTGCCGAAGGCAGGGCACGAGGCACGAGGCACAAGGCACGAGGTACAAGGCACAAGTAACGAGTTTACCTGCCGAAGGCAGGGCACAACTTTAAACACTAAACTTTCAACGCTCAACGACTTTCTCATAACATGGAAACTTCTTGCAGATATATTGAATACGAACAAACCGGAATGTTTTCCAGGTTAATAAGCGATTATCTTCAGGGTGAAAGTTTTATACATGAATTTGCAGCCCATCAGCCTGATTTGGAAGGTGTAAAGAGTGCTATCGCTGCCAGAAAACTTTTTAAGACAGACAGAAAGCTCATTCAGACTGCATTTGAAGAGAGCTATGAGGCGGAAGATCCTTCTGCGCGTCAATCCAGTAATATGGTATTGCTGGGGTCTGAAAATACTTTCACCATCTGTACCGCACACCAGCCCAATATTTTTACCGGATACCTTTATTTCATTTACAAGACAGCACATACAATTGCATTATCCAGAAAGCTAAAGGCTGAACTGCCCCAGTATGATTTTGTGCCCGTTTTTTATATCGGAAGTGAAGACAATGACCTGGATGAACTTTCCAAGTTTAGAATCAATGGCAAAGCATTTCGGTGGGAAACCAGTCAGACCGGTGCTGTTGGCAGGATGCAAGCTGATAAGGGTGTTTCTGAACTAATTAATACAATTGAAACGGAGTTGGGACATTTGCCTCAGGCACCAGCACTCATCACCATGCTGAAGAAAGCTTACAGCAATGGTCGTACGATGGCAGAGGGTATATTTACTTTATTGAATAGCCTGTTCCGGGAAGAGGGATTGCTTGTTTTACAACCAGACAAGGTATCGCTCAAAGCAGCATATCGTAAAGTGATGCGAGACGACCTGCTTGATCAGGTTGCTGAAAAGATAGTTGGAGAAACTGGAAAACGCCTCGAATCAATATATAAACTCCAGGTTAATCCAAGGCCTGTAAATCTTTTTTATCTGAGGGATGGTATCCGTAACAGAATTGATAAAAGGGGAAATCAGTATGCCGTAGATGGCACCGTAATTCGGTTCAGTGAATCAGAGATCCTTGCTGAGTTAGACGCTCATCCGGAAAGGTTCAGTCCAAACGTAATCCTGCGTGGTCTCTACCAGGAAACTATTCTTCCTAATATCATTTTTGTTGGAGGCGGTTCTGAAGTGGCATACTGGATGCAACTGAAAGACTTGTTTTCATATTATCATACGCCATTTCCTGTTCTTGCATTGCGTAATAGTTTCACCATTATGGATGCAAACCTTGCACACAAAATGAATGAGCTGGAAATCAGTGATGCAGATTTGTTCAAGGAGGAAACTACCCTGGCCAATGAAATGGTACAGCGATGGTCCGGTTCAACGATTAATCTGCAAAACGAGGAGAAAGAAAGCCGGCTCTTGTTTGCACAGCTTAAAAAGAGGGCCGGAGATGTTGATAAAACATTGACTCAGCATGTTCATGCCCTGGAAATTTTCCATTTGAAAAAGCTGGAATCGCTCGAGAAAAAAATGCTCAAAGCTGAACGTAAAAAGCAGGCAACAGGATTGCAACGTATCTGGAAACTCCGGGAAGACCTTTTTCCCAATCATAACCTGCAGGAGCGTGTTGAAAATTTTATGCCTTATTATGCCCGATACGGACAGGACTTTATCAGTGCCATTTTGAATCACTCATTGGCACTTGAGCATAAATTTGGGATGCTGATTATTGCATGATTATTCTGAGAAATCTTCAAAGCTTAATATGCCCCTTTATCGCCTGAAGGGACATCCGTGTTGAAATTTTCTGATCCACCTGTCAACGCATCAATAATCGATACTGTGGCGGTTGCTCCTATCCTTGTTGCACCAGCCTCAATAGCTGCGAGCGAGTCCTTTAACGTACGAATACCTCCGGCAGCTTTTACTTGAACATCTGCACTGCAATGGGCTCGCATTAGCCGGAGGTCATGGAGTGTTGCTCCTTTTGTCTGAAAAAAACCGTTTTCCTGTTTCACATAGCCATAACCTGTTGATGTTTTTACAAAGGCTACATGAAGTTTAGAGCAAATTTCGCAGAGCTTAATTTTGTGTTTATCTTCAAGGTAGTCGTTTTCAAAGATTACTTTTAATATGGCATTGTGCTGTAGAGCGGAATGCATGATCTGTTCTATCTCATTTTCTACGTAAGTCCAGTCTTCCTCCAACACTTTCCCAATATTTACAACCATGTCTATTTCAGTTGCACCATTTCTGCTGGCTTCAATGGTTTCAATAACCTTAAGGTCTGTTGTATTACTTCCATGGGGGAAACCAATGACTGTACACACGCCAACTCCTGTTCCATCGAGCAGCGAAGCTGCTCTCGCAACAACATAAGGTTTGATGCAAACAGTAGCTGTGCCATAGGCAATGGCTATTTTACATCCCTCTTCCAGGTCTGCATCAGTCATGGTGGGATGCAAAATGGAATGATCGATATATTTTGCTAATTCGGCTGCTGTCATAAAATTGGATTTTTTACAAGGCTTCATTTCAGGCTGATTAAGCCTCTTCCCTCAATACATGTCCGGTCAGGTGAATAAATACATCTTCAAGGTTGGCACTTTTTGAAGCTTTTTCTTTTTCAAAACCAGAACTGATGAGTTGGTCGATGAGGTTGCCCGGTTGATCAAGCGCTATGATATTACCGGCATCCATTATTGCAACACGGTCACACAAGAATTCTGCCTCATCCATATAATGAGTAGTAATAATGATGGTGGTACCCTGTGAACGTATTTCCCTGATGAGCTCCCATAGGTTTCTTCTGGCCTGGGGGTCTAGTCCAGTAGTAGGTTCATCAAGAAATATAATCTTTGGATCGTTGATCAGCGTTGTGGCAATTGAAAAACGTTGTTTTTGTCCGCCGCTGAGAGACTTGTACAATGATTTGGCTTTGTCTTCCAGGTTTACCTTAGCAAGTAATTCCATTGGATTGATATCCCTGTTGTAGAGTCCGCCAAAAAGTTTAATCAGTTCTATAAGCTTAAGACCAGGATAAAATCCGGATGTCTGCAGTTGAACGCCAATGATTTGCTTGATGGCATCCTGTTGTTTATCCAGGTTTAATCCGGCTATGGTTACTTCTCCGGAAGTCTTGCTGCGGAGGGTTTCCATGATTTCAAGTGTTGTGGATTTGCCAGCACCGTTGGGGCCCAGTAATCCAAATATTTCACCTTCCTGCACTTCAAAGGAAATGCCTTTAACAGCTTCGAAACTGCCGTAAGACTTTTTCAGATTGGAAACCCTGATTATGCCGGAGTGATTTTCTTGTGTCATGTTGTTAAACAAAGGTATTAAATAAAAAGTGCTGTTCTCTCAATAGAAAACATAATCTCCTTTTGGGGTAATGGCTACTACGGGTATTTTTTTTGTGTTTTCAAAAATGTCATAGGCCTTACGCAGGTTGTGTTCAAAAGGTTTGAGGGTTGGGTCTGATTCAAAAACTTTTTCAAGGTATTCGGCACTGCGTGTTTCTTTGAAGCGAGCCGGGAAAATATGCACAGGAATGAATTCCTGTCCCGCAGCCCTTGCATGTGAAGATAAAACATACAGCTCTTCAATCTGGGGATCAGTTATGGGAATACATCCTACGGTAACACAGCTTCCGTGAATATATATCTCACTGCCTGGTCTCACAGAATCTGATAAAATCCTGTCTGAAGGATTAGGGTAGTTGAGCCCAAGTGAAAGGTGATAAGTGCTGTTTGCGTTAAATTCATTGATGTAGTAGATCCCTTCAGGAACCTGATAGTCACCTTCCATACGCTTTGGTCCCATGGTTCCTGCCAATGCGCAAATGCGGTATGTTTTGAAATGCGTGAATGTATCTTGCATGTTTTGCCTCACCCACACTTCAAGGTTGCTGTTGTATTTAAATGATCGCAGGTACATACTTTTTGCAGGCCAAACCAGGTTTTTAGCTGCAAACTGTTTTTTAAGTTCCTCTTCCCGGTTGTCGAATGCCCTGGCTACGCGCACAAAATTTTTCTGGTAGCTGACAAAAGATTGTTGTGCCTTTACCACCTGTGCCAAGCAAACTAACACCAACAGAAAGAAACGCATTTTTACAAATTTTGAGCCCTGATTTTTCAATGGATATTAATTCAGTTTATAAAGGTCTCAATATTACAAATAAGTTCAGGATATTTGTACTTCAGGTAATAAAATTAGCAAGCTTTATGGTTAAAGTGGGTATACTTGGGGGCGGACAATTGGGCAGGATGTTGCTGCAGGCATCTGCTAATTATCAGGTTGAAGTTCATGTGATGGAAAGTGATCCCGAATGCCCGGCTGCTATGCTCACATCAAATTTCAAACTGGGGGATATCCGAAATTATGATGATGTGGTATCTTTTGGAAGCACAATGGACGCATTGACTATTGAAATAGAAAATGTGAATACTGCGGCATTGTATGCATTGGTTGAGCTGGGTGTAAAAGTAATTCCACATCCGGATGCCCTGCAAACAATCAAAAATAAAATCACCCAGAAACAGTATTACACTGCACATGGCATAAAAACAGCTGATTACCTTATCACCAATACCCTTGCCGAAATTGAAACCCATGCGTATTTCCTGCCAGCGGTGCAAAAGCTGGCTACTGGCGGATATGATGGGAAGGGTGTTCAGGTCCTTAGAACGCTTACAGACCTCCAAAAAGGATTTGATGCCCCGGCTGTCCTTGAAAAAATGATTGAAATCGACAAGGAAATAGCTGTAACCATAGCGGTGGGTGCAGATGGTCAGCAGATTGCCTATCCTCCTGTAGAAATGATTTTCGATCCTGAACTCAACCTGCTGGATCTGCAGGTTTGTCCTGCAGCAATTGCTGACGCTGCAGCTGAAAGTGCTGTGGCATTAGCCATGAGGGTGGCTACGAATTTTAAATCAGCCGGACTCTTTGCCGTTGAGATGTTTGTTGACAAGGCTGGTGATGTATGGGTCAATGAAACTGCTCCCCGTGTACACAACTCCGGTCACCATACCATTGAAGCACATTACAGCTCTCAGTTTGATATGCTTTGGAGAATTATCCTGGGTTACCCACTGGGAAATACAGGAATGATCATGCCTTCGGTAATGCTCAATATTCTTGGCGCTCCGGGTTACAAAGGGTTGGCTGTGGAAGAGAACCTGGATAAAGTGCTTGCCATGCCGGATGTTTTTCTTCACCTTTACGGCAAAAGAGAAACCAAGCCGGGTAGGAAGATGGGGCATGCCACCATTATGGGGCCTGATACACCGGAGATGCTTGAAAAAGCTTCCCACATCAAAAAAAACTTCGCCATCATCGGCAATGAAATAATATAATAAATCAAAATGCCTGTAAAAACCAGATCTGTAATCAAAAAACCCGTAGTGAGTATCATCATGGGCAGCGACAGTGATCTGCCAGTTATGCAACCAGCTGCCGAATTTTTAACTGCCATGGGAGTTTCTTTTGAACTGACTGTTGTTTCTGCTCACAGAACGCCGGACAGGTTGATGAAGTTTGCTTCAACCGCAGTGAAAAGAGGTATTAAAGTCATTATTGCGGGAGCAGGCGGTGCAGCTCACCTTCCTGGTATGGTAGCATCAGTGACCACGCTACCTGTTATCGGAGTGCCAGTAAAATCATCTAATTCAATTGATGGGTGGGATTCTGTTCTTTCAATCCTGCAAATGCCCAATGGTATTCCCGTTGCCACTGTTGCGCTCAATGGGGCCAAAAATGCGGGTATTCTTGCTGTATCCATGCTTTCCATGAACAGCAAGGTTTTGGAGAAAAAACTTGTTGCTTACAAAGTAAGTATGAGAAAAGAAGTTGAAAAGAAAGTAAAGAACCTCAAAACCCAAGGCTTTGCTAATGGGTTTGATGCTTAAAAAATAAATAAACAATGATCATGAAGAAAGCAATGCTGATTTTATTTTTCGCCTCCTGTGCTTTGACTATTGCGGCTCAAACAAAACCGGTTACCAAGCCTGCTCCCAAGCCAGCCATAAAAGCAACTGCTACTACTCCTGCAAAAGCAGTTGCCAAACCTGTTGCCCCTACTTCAAAACCGCCATTGAAAAAAACTGCTCCTGTAGCTACTGCTCCCATCTTGAAAAATGCTGCAGATTCCATGAGTTATGCTATCGGAATGCTGGATGGTAATTTTTTCAAGTCGCAGGGTGTTGAAATGGTAAACCCCACCTCCCTTTCTCAGGGTTTTGCTGATGTTATGAAGGGAAATACACTTTTTACTGCAGAACAGGCTGATGCTATCGTCCGCAACCAGATGCAAAAGCTATCAATTAAAAAAATTCTGCCTAATGTAGAAGCCTGTAATAATTTCCTTGCAGAGAACGCCAAAAAGCCGGGGGTTATCCAGACTTCAAGCGGTTTGCAATATGAAATACTTCAGCTGGGCACTGGTCCGAAACCTGCCGATACCAATTTTGTAAAAGTCCATTACGAAGGGTTTCTGCTGAGTGGATTCAAATTTGACAGTTCAAGAGACAGGGGAGAGCCTGCTCAGTTTCAGTTGAACGGTGTAATCAGGGGTTGGACAGAAGGTGTACAGCTTATGCCCGTAGGATCAAAATTCAAGTTCTATATTCCTTATCAATTGGGATATGGTGAGCAAGGCGCAGGAGCTGATATTCCAGGCGGGTCATTGCTGATATTCGAAGTTGAATTACTTGATATCGTTAAAAATTAAATACAATGGACATCAGATATCCCATCGGGAGATATGTAGTTCCAGCCTATTCTGAAAACGAAAAGGATGCAAGACTGTCTGACATCTTGTTTCTGCCGCGAATGCTGGAATACGCAGTCCTTAACCTGAATGATGATCAGTTACATGTACCTTACCGGGAAGGCGGCTGGACGATCAACGAAATCGTTCACCATGTGGCAGATTCGCATATGAACGCCTATATCCGCTTCAAACTTGGCTTAACTGAAGATAATCCGGTTATCAAGCCATACCACCAGGAGGCCTGGAGTAAAACAGCTGACGTAACTGGTGTGCCCATCAATTTATCCGTTACACTGCTCCATTCCCTCCACCACCGTTGGTATGAACTGCTGAAATCTCTTGAAGATAGTCACTGGCAGCGCACAGTCTTCCATCCCGAACAAAAACGGGAGATGAGTCTGTGGGAACTCTTGGCAATCTATTCCTGGCATGGAAAGCACCATGTGGCGCATATCACGGGGTTGCGAGAGCAGATGGGCTGGTGATTACTAACACAAGCAAGGTCTGTTTATGGATGTTAAACATGATTTTCCGCTGGCTGGATTGAATAGTTTTGGCATAGCAGTAAAAGCTGCATTATTTATCGCTCTCCGGAATGAAACTGAACTGCCGGAGATCTTTAAAGAATATGCCAGAGAAAACAGGCCCATATTGGTTATGGGTGGAGGTAGTAATATCCTGTTTACCAGAGATTTCAATGGACTTGTGATTCGCAATGAAATTTCAGGGATTGATTGTGTAGAGGAAACAGCTGATTATGTGCTTGTCAAAGCCGGAGCCGGTGTCAACTGGCATCAGTTTGTTATGCATTGTGTGGATAACGGTTGGGGTGGTCTTGAAAACCTGTCGCTCATCCCAGGAACAGTTGGGGCTGCGCCCGTCCAGAATATCGGCGCATATGGCGTTGAGTTGAAAGACACCTTTTTTTCCCTGCGCGCATGGGATATAGCAGAAAAATGTTTTATTGAATTCAGTGCTGCACAATGTGAGTTTGGATACAGACAGAGTATTTTCAAAAACCAGCTCAAAGGGCGAATGGTCATTGTATCAGCTACATTCAGACTATTAAAAACACCCCGTTTACAACTTGGCTATGGCGCAATTTTGGACTGGTTGAGTCAACATCAGATAACAGTCCCTTCCATAAAGGATGTTTCTGATGCCGTAATGGCCATCAGAAGGTCTAAATTGCCTGATCCTGCAGTGCTTGGGAATGCAGGGAGTTTTTTTAAAAATCCATCAGTTAGTGCCGTTTTTTTTGCACAGTTAAAAGAACTGTATCCTGAAATTATCGCGTTTCCCGCACCTGGTGGGTTTAAGCTGGCTGCCGGTTGGTTAATTGAACAATGCGGCTGGAAAGGATTCCGTGAAGGTGATGCCGGCTGTCATGCCCGGCAGGCACTGGTCTTGGTTAATCACGGAGGGGCATCCGGGAAAAATATTGTTGACCTGGCCATGAGGATTCAGGAATCGGTTCAGACAAAATTTGGTGTAACGCTGATACCCGAGGTCAATATAATTTAACGTTCTCACAACCACATCCGCTTTCAGGTGTTATCAACTTTGGCTTAACTTCACCAAACATCCATAATTACCCCATGAAGGGCTATAGTTTCTCAAAATTTATTCCGGGTAATCCGGGTGGCTCAGGCTTCGACAAGATGTTTGATGCCTTTATGCAATTGCTCAATTATACCAATGGTGATGCAGCTGAGGCACTGAGTTGGTTGACGCAGTTGGATAAGGAATACAATTTCAGTACGCCGCAATATGGGATTGGCGACTTCATAGACGACCTGAAACAGAAAGGTTATATTGATGAAGACAATCAAAAGGGTGAAATCAAAATTACCCCGAAAACAGAACAGGGCATCCGTAAACGTTCTCTGGATGAGATTTTTGGCAGACTGAAAAAATCCAGAAAAGGTAATCATACAACTCACAGAAGCGGCCAGGGAGATGAGGCTAACTCCGAATCACGTCCCTTCCAGTTTGGAGACGTACTTGATCAAATTGACTTTGTCAGCTCCATCCGCAATTCCCAGATCAGTGGCGGCATAGATTCATTCAGCCTCCGTGAAGAAGATCTTGAAATTAGGGAAAATGATTTCAAAACACAGACTTCCACTGTTTTGATGATTGATATTTCCCATTCTATGATTCTTTACGGGGAAGACAGGATTACCCCAGCCAAAAAAGTAGCCATGGCCCTGAGTGAGTTAATCAAAACCAAATACCCCAAAGACACCCTTGACATTGTGGTTTTTGGCAATGACGCATGGCCAATCGAAGTCAAAGACCTTCCATACTTGCAGGTTGGTCCTTATCATACCAATACGGTAGCCGGACTAGAACTGGCCATGGATATCCTGCGCAGGAGAAAAAATGCCAATAAGCAAATTTTCATGATAACAGACGGGAAGCCAACCTGCCTGAAAGAGGGTAAGAAATATTACAAAAATGCATTTGGGTTAGACCGTAAAATTACAGGCAGGTGTCTCAATCTGGCTACACAGTGCAAAAAACTCAAAATTAAAATAACGACTTTCATGATTACGAGTGACCCATACCTGCAAAGTTTTGTTCGTGCTTTCACCGAGTGTAACAATGGGAAGGCCTTTTACGCATCCCTTGACGATTTGGGAAGTTTTGTTTTTGACGATTTTGAGAAAGGGAAGAAGAAGGTGATTTAGAGGCACAAGGCACGAGCCTGCCAGCCGTAGGCTGGGCACGAGCTTGCCAGCCCTAGGCTGGGCACGAGTTTGTCTGCCGAAGTCTGGGCAGGAGGGGAATATAAATAATAATGGGCAAGGGTTAGAAAAAATATAAAATCAACTATGACAACGATAACTACACTGGGTGAATTGAAAGCTTCCGGGTATAAATCCAGGAGCATTAAAGAGGAAATGAGAGAAAATCTTATCCGGAAAATGCAGGCTGGTGAAGAAAGATTCCCCGGTATAATAGGGTATGAGGATACGGTTATTCCTGATACGGAAAGAGCTATTCTCTCCCGGCATAACATGTTGTTTCTGGGTTTAAGGGGGCAGGCAAAAACGCGACTGGCAAGGCTGATGACAGATTTGCTGGATGAATATATTCCTTTTATATCCGGCAGTGATATCCATGATGATCCGTTTCTTCCAATCTCAGGTTATGGCAAAAAACAAATTGAGTCGATGGGTGATGAGACCCCCATTGAATGGCTGCACCGCAGCGAAAGGTATGGGGAAAAATTAGCCACGCCTGATGTGTCAGTTGCAGACCTCATTGGTGATATCGATCCCGTTAAGGCGGCCAACCTGAAATTGAATTTTTCTGATGAGCGGGTTATCCATTATGGCATAATTCCCCGCAGTAACCGATGCATTTTTGTAATCAATGAACTGCCAGACCTGCAGGCGCGTATTCAGGTTGCACTTTTTAATATCCTGCAGGAAGGAGATATTCAGATCAGGGGATTTAAGTTGCGCATGCCACTGGATATAGTTTTTGTTTTTACGGCTAATCCTGAAGATTATACCAACAGGGGCTCCATCGTAACACCACTTAAAGACAGGATTGAAAGCCAGATTCTGACTCATTACCCCAAGTCAATTGAGTCTGCATTGACCATCACCGCCCAGGAAGCGGACATTCATTACAGTCAGGAGAAGATGGTGGATCAGAGTGACCTGATTGCACGGATTATAGAGCAGATAGCTTTTGAAGCAAGGTCCAGTGAGTTTGTTGACCAGAAAAGTGGTGTTTCTGCAAGGCTCACGATAGCTGCATTGGAAAACGCCTATAGTGCTGCAGAGCGCAGGGCACTGATAAATAAAGAAAAGAGTACCCAGATCTGGATGAGTGACCTGCAAGGCATCATTCCTGCAATCACAGGCAAGATTGAACTGGTTTATGAAGGGGAGCAGGAAGGTCCGTATCAGGTTAGCGTAAACCTGCTGGAGCGTTCGATACGCAGTGTTTTTGTGCAGTATTTCCCTGATCCGGAAGGATTCAGAAAAAAAAGAAGCAAGGATGCACCCGTTCAAAGTCCTTATCGCAATATAACCCAATGGTTTGACCTAGGAAACAGGGTTGACATGCTTTTACACCTGAAAGACAGTGAGCGCGTTAAATTGTTGCAGACTGTTGATGGATTGTCTGAGCTGGTGCTTGAACATTACCCCAAAGCCTCGGGTAAGCATAAGGGTCTGCTGATGGAACTGGTTTTATACGGATTGAGTGCATATTCACTGATCAGTAAGAAAATATTGGCTGAAAAGGTTGAGTTCCGTGACCTGATGGGTAGCATGTTTACCGCAGAAGAATCCGAGTAAAAAATAATTTGAATAAAAAAAGGGTGTACCATTTTCAGTTTGGTACACCCTTTTTTTATGTCTTTATTCCGGATTATTTGTTCATTGCATCGAGGCCGCGCATATATTCCTGAATGATGATTGCCTGACGGATTTCAAGGAACATCTGCCTTTGTTCATTGGATAGGTTGTCTGCCTTATTAGACATAATATCCTGTACACCCTGTGCCAATTCTGCAACTGACATCTTACCCAGGTAAGCATAGTAGGCAAGCTGCTCTTCAATATCTTTTTTCAGCGCTGCACTAACCTTTTCTGCCAGTTTTTTATCACCCGCTTTGTAGGCAGCTTCAAGGAACTGGACTGTCGCGGTATTGTGCTGGTTTTGTCTGCTTACCATGGCGTATGGGAAGTTTTCTGAAAGCATGTTTTTGTCTGCCAGGTTCAGCAACTCTTTTGCTTTTGCTGTATCACCTTCCAGCGCAAGTTGATTGGCTGCTTCCGCAAATGTTTGTCTGATTCCTATAAGGTGTCTTCTGTTCTCCTCATCAAAATAGACGCCTGGGATATTGACACTGCCATAAGCGAACTTATTTTTAATGGCCTCATAAGAAGCTCTGCTGTTGTGCATGTTCTGTCCTTCAACAGGAACAAGTCTGAAACACTGCCCTTCTGCCCTGAGGTGTTTGGTGAAGCCCAATTCGCCGAATGGAGAGGTGAAATAAATCGGTCTGCCCCATTTGTTTGCAGCAATGATGTTCAATACAGCCATGTCATTTTTCAGTAGGATATCTTTAGGAATTTCAAAACGGATTTCCGTAGAAACCTGGTCTCCAGGTTCAACTGTTCCGTTTTTCCTTACCAGCGCAGTGTCTACCGGTACACTTACTTTTTTCACAGGCAGGTAGTTCATAAAACTGCCATCCTGCATCTGAACCTGTGCAGACTGTTCATCGCTGCCTATGAAATCGTGCATTAGGCTATATAGGTCAACATACCTGTTCTGGTCAGTTATACCTGCTCTTTCAAAGAAGCGGACATAGTCGCGTTTGCCTCCTTCTATTTGTTCCTGACTCCAGATCACATCAATAGGGGCACTTTCATTGACTTTATATCTCATTTGGTT